>NZ_KN390033.1:0-15161 GCF_000213295.2 Capnocytophaga sp. oral taxon 329 str. F0087 | reverse complement strand
AAAGTATTTTGGACTATGATGATTAATGTCTTTATATGCCTATCTACTGGTATATCTGCTGGTATAGACATTTACAAAATACGAAAAAAAGAAGAACAAGAGCGTGAAGAAAATCGTAATACTATCTGTAATTAGCCTTTTAGTGGCCTTTAGCAGTTGTAATACTTTTAAAAGACCCCTTAAGCCACACGAGAAAATAGGTAAAAAAGGAGAGGACTATACTATTAACTATTATAAACTAAAAAAAGGAATAACAGGGCTCTTGCACATCAAGGTTATTGAAGATAATAAGTTTGTGCCAAGCGATAGATGGTTATTAAAGATTAATGGAGTATCTATTCACCGCTTTCAGGAACCCTTTTATTATCTTTCTCCTAATCGGAAATACAATATACGAATAATAACCTTGGGAGAACATAAAGCTTTATATGCCTATAATATAAAAGTAAGAGAGCGCGATTCGATAGTGCTTACTGTACATCTAAAAGATACAGTGCCAACAAAGGGTTGTAGGTAGAAATATTATTTTTGACTTACGAACAAGTATCTTAATTTGCTAATTATTAATTGATTAAAAAAAATATTCAAAAAAAAAGCTGCAAAAATTTGCAGTTTTGAAAAAGAGTTGTACCTTTGCACCGTCAATCATTGAGAAATTCATCATTTGCGGGTGTGGTGAAATTGGTAGACACGCTAGACTTAGGATCTAGTGCTTCACGGCGTGGGGGTTCGAGTCCCTTCACCCGCACTTGCAAAAGGCTGCCAATTATGGTAGCCTTTTCTTTTTAGTACCTTTAAAGATTTGCTAATCTGCTAATTATTTTTTACTTTTGCACCATTAAAAAACAACAACCTAATGATATATTATGCTATTCTCTGTATAGGTGTGGCTGTGCTGCTTTATATGATTATAAGGCAGGGCATTGCTAACTTCAAACGCGAAAAGGCAATAGAAGAATTGCGCGAAAAATGGCAAAATGCCTTAGTAGACGAACGCCAAACGCGAGAGGTTATTATGAACTTAGTGCGAAACACTTATGGCGAAAACACTGTTAGCGCCATAGAAAAAGGACTATATGCCGAGGGTATGCCTAACTATTTAGTGAAAATGGCCGTAGGCAGACCACGCGAGGTGCAAAGTGCCGTATTTCAGGGGGCTACTACTGAGCGTTGGCATTATAAAACCCTTACTCTTACCTTTCAAAACGGCAGACTTATAGGCTGGGAAAGTGTTGATAACTCTACTCCAAAAGCAGGAATATAATGATGTTAAAAGATTACTACGAAATATTAGGCGTAAACCAAAAAGCCTCGCCTGAAGAAATCAGAGAGGCGTATAAAAAACTTGCCAAAGCCTTTCACCCCGACAAGCATCAGGGTGATACGTTCTTTACTGATAAGTTTAAAAGCCTACAAGAAGCCTATAACATACTGTCTGACACCAATAAGCGCCGCGACTACGACAACCAATTGGTGTCGCAAATGAACAAGTCGGCGGCACAGTCTGCCCCAAGTAGTAGCAGCGAGCGCACCAGCACGGGCGAGTCAGCCCCGCCTTCGACCTCAGTTATCGACCTGCCTACGCTCATCGATATGTACTTCAACAAACGCATAGCTACTGTACAGGCACGCAAGTTTTACGATGGTTTTCTCGCTACGCCTCGTGAGCGACACATCACTTGGCTGAAGTTTATCATCGTTTTGCTTATCATAGGGCTTAACCTACTGCTATTCAACCCCTCTTGGGGCTTTCTGAAAGACTTACTACCCTAATTAAACACTAATTTATTTATTTTTGCTACCTGATATTTTCTCTATACAAACAGATGCCGATTTTGTGCAGGCTGCCCTACAGACTTTTGGGTATCAGTACCAGCACAATCAGGTGTACCAACGCTTTTGCACCTTGCTTGGTCGTACTCCAGACAAGGTGCGCGAGCTTACTGACATTCCGTTTCTACCTATTGAATTTTTTAAATCAGAAGCTGTTTACTGCGGAAATGAGCGTCCTACAACGGTATTTACCAGCAGTGGCACTACAGGCAGTCAGACCTCGCGCCACTACGTGAAAGACCTCGCAGTATACCAACAGAGTTTCCGACAGGGATTTGCTGATTTTTATGGGAATATAGAAGAATATACTGTTTTAGCATTACTCCCCTCCTACTTAGAGCGCACAGGCTCTTCGCTCATCACTATGGTTGCTGACCTTATAGAGCGGTCGGGCAGTGCTGATAGCGGGTTTTACCTAAATGAATACGACTTATTAGCCAAAAAACTGACCTCTTTAGACTGCAGCGGACGCAAAGTGCTGCTAATAGGGGTATCGTTTGCGCTATTAGACTTGGTAGAGACCCATCGTTTTCAGCTAAAAAATACGATTGTAATGGAGACAGGGGGAATGAAAGGAAGGCGTAAGGAGTTAATACGCGAAGAGTTGCACGCTATATTGTGCGAAGGGTTTGGAGTGGAGTATATACATTCAGAGTACGGAATGACTGAGTTGCTCTCGCAAGCCTATTCAGCAGGGAGCGGGCTTTATGAATCGGTGCGTTGGCTAAAGGTGCTGATAAGAGATACTAATGATGCGCTAAGCTACCAACGCCCGCTAAAAACAGGTGGCATCAACCTTATTGATTTGGCAAACATACATTCGTGTAGCTTTATTGCTACCCAAGATTTAGGTCGTTTGCACCCCGATGGCAAGTTTGAAGTACTCGGTAGGTTTGACAATGCCGACATCAGAGGCTGCAATCTACTAATCGGCTGATTTATCAATAGTTAAATCGTCTTTTAGCTTCTCTATTTCTTTCTGAGTTTCTTGCACTATGTCGTTATGAGGGGTAACCTCATTTACACCGCGTTGTATTTCGTTTTTAATTTCATCGGTAGCCTCGCGTACTTGTCGGGCGGCTTTGCCTAAACCACGCGCTATCTCTGGTAGCTTATCAGCCCCAAAGAGGATTAACACCATAAAAAGAATAAAGAATATTTCTGAAATGCCCATAGTTGATTTGTCGATTTGTCGATTTGTTAATTAGTCGTTGCTAACAAGCTGATAGACTAACTGTTCTGCAAAATTACATTTTTTTCTTCACAAAATAGCGATTTTGATATTTTTTTTATACCTTTGCCCGTATGAAAAAGGTAAAATATTATTATGACCCCGAGACGCTTTCGTATAAGCGCATTCGGAATAAGAAGCGTACAAAAGTGCGTAACGCCTTGATTTTCTTATTAGCCGCCGCTCTTTTTGGAAGTATCTTATCACTGATTATTATCAATTCTCGCTTGTTTTTCACCCCTCGCGAGGTGATGTTAGCACGCGAGATAAAAGCCTACGAAACCAACTACGAAATCTTAAACAGAAAGATGGAATTGGTAGAGCAGGTATTAGCCGACGTACAAGAGCGCGACAATAATATGTATCGGTTGTACTTCAACGCCCCTATCATACCCGATAGCGTGCGCAAAGGGGGCTTCGACCCTAATAAATATAAAGACTTAGAGAAATTAGGTAGCTCTAAATTAGTAGCCAATACCACTAAACGTTTGGACAAACTTCGGAAACAGTTAGTTATACAATCTAAATCATTAGATGAAATCAACAAGCTATCTAAAGAAAAAGAGAAGTTTTTGGCCTCAATACCTGCTATTCAGCCGGTAAACAACAAGGATTTGAAGCGTATGGCATCGGGTTATGGCTGGCGTTCTGACCCTTTTACTAAAGCGCGCAAATTTCACTACGGTATGGACTTTTCATCGCCACAAGGCACCCCTGTATATGCAACAGGCGATGGGGTAGTAATACGTGCTGACGACGGTTCATCGGGCTATGGCAACCACATACGCATAGACCACGGTTATGGCTATGTGACCCTCTACGGGCACCTTTCGGCCTATAATGTACGAGCAGGGCAGCACGTAAAGCGTGGCGACCTAATAGGCAAAGTGGGGAGTACAGGGCGTTCGGAAGCCCCTCACTTGCACTACGAAGTGATAAAAAACGGCGAGCACATCAACCCTATACACTTCTACTACGGCAACCTATCAGCTGACGAATATGCTGAAATGCTACGCGTATCTACCCAAGAAAACCAATCTCTTGACTAACGGATAATGGACATCAATCTACCTGATAAATTGTATTACTCTATAGGTGAAGTGGCTACTGCTTTTGGCGTAAACTCTTCGCTTATACGTTTTTGGGAAAAAGAATTTGAGATTATCAGTCCGAAGAAGGACACTAAAGGAAGTAGAAAGTTTTCAGCCGACGATGTGAAGAAGCTGCAACTGATTTACCACTTAGTAAAAGAACAAGGTTTTACCCTTGAAGGAGCACGTCAACGGCTAAAAGATGAAAAGCAAAAGACGCTTTCTAACTTTGAGATAGTAGCAAAATTAGAAAAGATAAAACGAAAACTCGTAGCACTAAAAGAGGCAATGGATAATTAAAAAAAAGAGATTGCCACATAAATGAGGCAATCCCTTTTTAATATCTGATTTTTGTTTTATTATTTCACTCCGTGCATCATACGTTGTAGCTTCTTGTTGAGCAACACCATACCCAATCCACAGAGAATTACAAATCCTGAAATAACAGTAAATACGATACTAGGGCCTAGCTTTTCTACATATGAAGCAATAACACCCCCAGCAGCATTAGCAAAGAAAGCAGCGGTCATCCAAACCCCCATTAAGAGTCCTGCCAATTTAGGAGGAGAAAGTTTCGTAACGATTGAAAGCCCTACTGGCGACAAGCATAACTCGCCCATAGTGTGCGTTAAGTAAGTAAGTACTAACCACGCAAGGCTTGCTTTTACTGCCATATCAGAAGGATCGTTGCCTATACTACCCCCGCGTTCGTACACAGCTCCTAACATAAAGAAATAGCCTATACCCAAGAGGATTAAACCAGTACCCATTTTAAATGGTGTAGTGAGCGTTTGTCCGAACTTGCTATTCCAGAAGCTCGCAAATACAGGTGCTAATACTACTATAAATAGCGGATTTACTGATTGGAACCAAGCGGTAGGTATTTCAAAACCACCAACCACACGGTCTATAAACTTATCGGTGTAAAGGGTAAATGACGAACCTGCCTGTTCAAAACCTGCAAAGAAGAATATCGCAAAGAAAAAGTATACAAATATAACTGCGATACGCTCTTTTTCTTCCTTAGTAAGCGGTGCATCAGACACTTCAACATCAGCCACTTTTTTCTTACCACCTTTAGGGTGTAAGCCCAAATCACCAAGATATTTTTGCGCAAATAAAAGAAATATAACTTCGCTGACAAGCATACCTATAGCAGCTGCCAAGAAACCGTATTTATAACCGAATGACATCACTACTTCGCCTGTTTCGGGGTTAGTAACGTTGCTTGCAAAGATATTGTCAGTAAGCAACCCTGTAAGAAGCGGTGCTAAGAAAGCCCCAAGGTTGATACCCATATAGAAAATAGAGAAAGCTGAATCGAGGCGTTTATCACCAGGTTCGTAGAGACCCCCTACCAAAGCTGAGATATTAGGTTTGAAGAAACCATTACCAATAATCAGCAAGAAGAGCCCCAAATAAAGCCCTATGTGCGAGTGCATAGCAAATAACACAAACTCACCAAAGAACATAATAAGCCCCCCGAGTAGCACTGCTTTGCGTTGCCCTAAGAAATTATCGGCTATCCAACCACCAATAAGCGGCGTAAAGTAGGTAAGCCCTGTAGCAAACCCGTAAATAAGACTCGCTGTTTGGGGGTCGAATGCTAGACCGCCTTCTAAGAATGTTTTGGTAAGGTAGAGCATCAAGATGCCTCGCATACCGTAATAACTAAAGCGCTCCCACATCCCTGTCAGGAACACTAAGTAAAGCCCCTTAGGGTGCTTCTTTTTCACATTTTCTACGTTTGTATCCATTGTATAATTAGTAATTAAAAAAGTTCTATTTTATAAATTCTCTTCTATAAATTGGGTCATTTTGTGGTATAGCTGCCAGCGTGTGCTGCCGGTATTATCGTATATACCGTGATTGCGGTCGGGGTAGATGAGCCAATCAAAATCTTTGCGCTGAGTGACCAATTGCTCTATGAGCGACATTGCGTTTTGCACGTGCACATTGTCATCGGCAGTACCGTGCACAAGCAAGTATTTACCTTTTAGCTTATGGGCGTGTGTAAGCGGCGAATTGAGGTCATACCCTGCTGGGTTTTCTTGTGGAGTACGCATAAAGCGCTCGGTATAGACCGTATCGTAAAAACGCCAGTTAGTAACAGGGGCTACAGCTATTGCCATCTTGAAGATATCACCTTTTTGGAAGATACAGTTGCTCGACATAAAGCCCCCAAAGCTCCAGCCCCATATACCGATTCTACTTTTATCTACATAAGAATAATTCCCCACTATAGTAGCCACTTCGGCTTGGTCATCTACCTCAAACTTGCCTAACTGCTCATAGGTGCATTTTTTGAATTCTTCACCACGATAGCCCGTACCGCGACCATCTACACAAAGCACTATATAGCCTTTCTGGGTGAGCATAGCGTGCCAAAAATCGTTCATATCCCACCATTCATCAGCTACCTCTTGCGAGCCAGGGCCTGAATACTGATACATCAGCACAGGGTATTTCTTCTCTGGGTTGAAGTCAAAGGGCTTCATTATATAAGCATTGAGGGTAGCACGAGAGGTTTTTACCTGAAAGTATTCTTTAGTAGGTAGCTGGTAGCCTTTTAGTCTTTCAGCAAAAGCATTGTTGTTAAGTATCTCTTTCAGCTCTTTGCCATTGGCTGCGTGCAGAGTATAACGTGGCGGGGTAGTAGCGCTGCTAAAAGCATCAATATAATAAGCAAAGTCACCGCTAAAAGTAGCCTTATGTGTGCCTGCTACTGCCGAAAGAGTGCGTTGGTTTTTACCATTGAGCCCCACTGCACAGATAGCACGCTGTATGCCATCGGCTTGGGTAGCTTGGTAAAACAGCTGTTTGTTTTTGGCATCATAGCCGTATAGGTCGGTTACCTCTGTCTGCCCAAAGGTGAGCTGTCGCACGCTCTTACCCTGTGCATCGCAGTGGTAAAGATGATTATAGCCATCTCTCTCTGACTGATAAATAAAGCTATTATCGGCTAAAAAGGTTATTTTGTCATTAATTTCTACATAAGTTTTGCTTTTTTCTATCACTAACGGACGTGTTTGAAAAGTTTGAGCATCTACTTGCACTACTTGCCAGTCGTTTTGATGCCTATTGAGCGTCTGTACCGTTAGGTACTTAGGGTTGTTAGACCATTGCAGGCGCGGAATGTAGTACGCCTCTAAAGCTATAGGGGTAGTCTTAGCTTTAGCAAGGTCGTAGATATGAAGACTTACCACCGAATTAGGTTCCCCTGCTTTAGGATATTTAAAAGTCTGCTGGGTAGGATAAAGCCCTGCACCATAAACATCCATTGAAAACTCAGGCACTTGCTGTTCATCAAAACGGACGAACGCCAGCTGTGTACCATTGGCATTCCAGTCGAAGAAGCGCACTGTGCTAAACTCTTCTTCGTACACCCAGTCAGCAATACCATTGATAATCTTATTCTTAGCACCATCAGTAGTGATGCGTTTTTCCTTGCCGGTAGCCAAATCATACACATACAGGTCGTTATTGCGCGCAAAGGCTATCTTCTTCCCGTCAGGAGACACTAACGGACTTTGTATCTTATCATTAGTAATTTTCCGTAGCTTACCGCTAGCCAAATCGTATAGGTAATAATCGGCTATGAATGAATGGCGGTAGATATACTCGCTATTAACAGCGATGAGAAGCTGCTGCTCATTGGGGGTAAAGGTGTAGCTATTCAGGCGCATGAACTGCTTATGGTCAGCCGCCCTAAAGATAGTTTTTACTTTGGTGAGGGTAGCAAAATCATAGAGGTTAATCTCTTGAGCCCCATCAGCAGGACTGTACTCTAACACAGTGTATTGAGGTGCGTGCTGTAGGGTTTTAAGATTGTACATACGGCTCGGGTAGAAAGTGCCCTGCGTCCATATTTTGTCGAGGGTAATAGCGGGTTGCCCCCAAGCTATCCCCGTAAAAAGGGTAATAAGAAGAAATAATATTCTCATAATTAAAAAATAGATGCGTAAAGACGATGCCTCCTGATTAATTTGGCGTCAATATTATGAAATATTTTTTAAATAACGGCTATTGTTCAAAAGATTTTTTTATCAGCATTTCTTAAAATACTGATAATCAAATAGCAAAAAGATAATCGGGCTACTTATTCTCGTTCCAATAGTAGCTATCAGGGTAGATACGTTGCCCGAAGATAGCCGTTCCTACACGCACAATAGTAGCGCCTTCTTCTATAGCTGTTTCTAGGTCGCCACTCATTCCCATAGAAAGCTCCTGAGGATCTACATTAGGCAAGCCAAGAGCGATAATCTCTTGCTGAAGGCGTTTAAGCAGTTTAAAGCAAGCGCGTACCTTTTCGGTTTCGGCACTAAAAAGTCCAATGGTCATCAACCCTTTAATGTGTAGGGTAGGCAGTTGTGCTACCTGCTTCACTAAATCGAGCACCTCAGCGGGGTCAGCCCCAAACTTGCTTTCCTCATTAGAGGTATTCACCTGAATAAAAATGTCGAGTTCCTTGCCTTCACTCGCCAAACGGTTGTGCAGCTTCTGCGCCAAGTCAATACGGTCTACCGACTCTACACAGCTGACCTCATAGCGCAATATCTCTTTGATTTTGTTGGTTTGCAAATGCCCTATAAAGTGATTGGTATGGGGCACATCTTTCAGCGCTTCGTACTTCTCCTTCAGTTCTTGTATTTTATTTTCAGCGATGAGAGTATTCCCAGCCTTAAGCGCTATTTTGATGCGCTCAGGGGTTACGGTTTTAGTAGCCAAAAGTAGTTTTACTTCCTCTGGCTTCCGCCCTACACGAGTACAAGCGGCAGCAATGCGCTGCTTAATAATCTCTATATTTTGTAATATGTTTTCCATTACTTTCTATTGTTTAAACAGGCTCGTTTTCTTCTATAATACCCTCCAGCTCAGCTTTAGTTTTGCGACGCGACAGACGGCGTTTTATAAAGTCGTTTAGGTCTTTACCTTTCACCGAATAGGTATTGAAAAGTAGCATCGGGGTGATTACCCCAAAAGCCAAACACATAGTGATGAAGCCCGTTTGTAAGCCTAATTTAAAGGTTTGATACAGCAAATCAAGGGTCTCTTCCTGAGGCGTTTCAACCGTTACTATCTGAATGATTTTCATCATAAACTCATAGCCGTATTTGCCCGGAATCATATTGATAACTGCCGGAATGGTAAATACGATAGGAGGGGTATGTACGCGGTGTGCAAAATAGACTGCCAAGAGCCCTACAGCACAGGCGCCTAAAAAGGAAGTAATCACTATCTGTTCGGGCATTATAGTGCCCAAAAGCACAAACTTGATACCCCAACCTACACCGCCTAACAAACCTGTAATCCAAAGGGCGCGGCGTGGAGTGTTAAACAATAAGGCAAAACCTATAGAAATCCACATCGACCAAAAGATGCGGACAGAAAGTGCTAATAATACATCAAGGAAGCTCATAACCAAATAACAATAACGCTAAATAAAAACCTAAAGAAATCATAAATACCAAGATAGCTGCGTGGGTAAGCTTTGCCACCCCTGGCACTACACACCCCGAAAGCATATCAATAAACCCATTGATGAGCGGCACCCCTGGCACCAACCATAGCACACAGGCGGCTAAGGCATTGTGATAATGCTCAACCCCTAACAGACGAAAGATGCTCATCACCGACACCGATACGAAAGCCGCCCAACCCCAACAGATATACACGTTAAACTTGCGCAACTGCAGTATGCGTCTGCCTGCTAAGCCTAAGAACGTAGCGAGGAATGACATTCCGAACTCAGCATAACTAGCATTTTCTTTGCCAAATACATAGGCTAACGAGCCGCCGGCAATAGACACAAAAAACCACATTACATACATATTGTAGTGTGGTTTGGCTTTTATAGTAGCTACGTGTTTTTCAATTTGTTCGATAGGCAAATGCTTCTCGAGGACTTCCCAAGAGAGGATGCTTATATCAGATATAGCACTAAAATTCACCCCGTGATGAGGAATAGTGCGTACTACGGTTTCTTTCTCGCCAGTAGCTTTGTCTTGTACGGTGAGAACTATAGCCGAATGCGAATAGAAGCTTTCACAGTGGTAATTCAGTGCGTTAGAGATACGCTCTACATTGCGTTCTACCCTACGCGTATTAGCTCCGCTGGAAATCAACAGTTCATTAATATCCGCAAACAATTTTGCCGCTCTTTCGATAGCCTTCATTCCTTATATTCTTTGTTTTTTCTAAAATTATCTTCGTTATCAGGGCACAAAGGTACAAATTAATTAACAATTTACAATTGATAATTCTCATTTTTGGGTTAATAAACCAGCTCCCCCCCATCGGTAATCTCTTTAAAATGCAAATAGCGCCTGCCTAAAGGCTTGCCGTTTAGCTGCAGCTGCCCATTAGTGCTGCCTTTGCGTATGCTGAAAGTCTTACCATTATCCAAATGCAAAGTAGCTTTGCTAAAGAGGGGTTGCCCTATATAATAGGGGCTATCAGCAGGGTTGATAGGGTAAAAGCCCAATGCACTAAGCACATACCAACTCGACATTTGTCCGCAGTCCTCATTGCCGCAATGTCCATCGGGGGTATTGTGGTATTGGGTGCGCAATATCTCGCCCACTCGCTCACTGGCTTTCTCAGGGTGAGCGGTAAAATTGTACAGATAAGCTACGTGGTGACTTGGTTCGTTGCCGTGTACGTACTGCCCTATCATACCGGTACTAAAGATAGGCAAACGCTCATCAGGGGTAGAAGCAAAGGTAAACATCGAGTCGAGTTTTTGCTCAAAAGCCTCTTTGCCCCCCATCGCCTCTATAAGTCCCGATACATTGTGGGGTACAAACCAACGGTACTGCCAAGCATTGCTCTCGCAGAAATAAGGGGTGTAGTCTTTTGGGTTAAACGGATTGATAAAGGCGCCTTTGCTGTTTCGAGGTCTGAAGAAAGTAGTACGAGGGTCGAAGAGATTGCGCCAGTTTTCTGCCCTTCTGGCAAAATAGTCAGCATCAGTACCCTTGCCTAAAGCAGCAGCAAACTTAGCGATGCACCAATCGTCATAAGCGTACTCTAAGGTCTTAGACACCGACCAGTTTTCGCCCGACTTGTCTAAGTCGTAAGGTATGTAGCCATATTGGCGATAAAGGTCTATCTCGCGTTCATCTACCATTGCGCTGGCACGACAGGCTTCGTAAGCCAGCTTAACGTCCATAGGTATATTTTTAAAGTAAGCATCTACAATCACAGGCACGGCGTGGTAGCCTATCATCATATTGGTTTCACCCCCTTGCATACTCCACACAGGCAGCGTACCATTCTCTTTGTAATGGGCTAAGAAACTACTGATAAAATCGGCATTCGCTTCGGGCTGCAACAGCGTGTAGAGGGGGTGTGCCGCCCGAAAGGTATCCCACAGAGAGAAAGTGTCGTAGCGCACAGGCTCTTTTACATCGCTGTAGAGGTTCGGGGCTAACATAGTTTGGTAGAGCATAGTGTAGAAAATGGTTTTCTGCTGCTCATCATCGCTGGTTACCGTTATTTTCTGCAATTGTTTTTCCCAGAGGGCGCGGGCTGCCTCGCGATAGGTATCAAAAGCAAAATGAGGGGCTTCCTCTTGCATATTCTTATATGCCCCGCTAAGGCTATGCATTGAAAGGGCGGTTTTTACCACTATCTGCTCGCCTTCAGCTGTAGCGTACAGCAGTTCTGCTCGCCCTATCTGGCTTTTGCCGTCTATTTTTTCAGAAAGAAGACTACTTTTGGCAAAAGGTTTTGAAAACTTCATCACAAAGTATACCTTTTGGTCGCGTGCCCAGCCGGTAGAGTAGCGATACCCCTCTAAGGTGCTATCATCTACCACTTTCATATAGGTTTCGGTAGGCTTATCCCAGTTGATACTGTAGCCCAAATCTACCGTTATTTTAGAAGTGTCATCTTTAGGGAAAGTATAGCGCTGCACGCCTACACGTGGGGTAGCAGTAAGTTCAGCACGTATGCCATAGCTACTGAGGTCTACCGCATAATAACCAGCAGTAGCTTTTTCGCTTTGGTGCGAGAAGTAAGAGAAAGGTTTGCCATTATTCTCTTTGATGCGCTCATTAAACCGACTATTGGTCGGCATCACTAATATATCGTATAGGTCGCCAGCCCCTGTGCCCGATAGGTGGGTGTGCGAAAAGCCAGTGATGAGGCTATCGGCGTAGAAGTAACCCGGAATTCTATCCCACCCTGGTATTCCTATATCCGGACTTAATTGCACCATACCAAACGGAGTGGTAGCCCCTGGGTAGGTATTGCCCATACCGTCAGTACCTATAAACGGATTGACGTAGCGGGTAAGTTGCTCATCAGTATGCTGCACCTGTTTGTCAGCTTGGGGCGTTTGGCAGGCCACAAGAGCTAAAAAAGCTACAATAATAATTTTTGAAGTTTGAAGTTTAAGTTTTTGCATTTCTATTATTAGGTTATCCTATTGGTTACTTGTCATTTATCATTGTCATTAAAAAATCTGGAGGAAAAGAGGCTACAGAATGCAGGCAGGCGTGCGATAGTTGAGGGGCTTTCAGTCCGTTAGTGAAAACGGTATCGCCTCTGAATACAAGGGCTTCGTCCCATAGGTCAGCTTTAATAAACTGCTGAAGTGTATGCGCCCCACCCTCTACTATTAGGCTTTGTACCTCGCGCTCGTAAAGCACCTTGCAGAGCTGCGGCAACACCTCTCCGCCAAAATCAATACAGGCTACCTCGGTGCGTTGCCCAAAATGCCTAACGCCCTTATAATCGCGGTCGGCTATAAAGAGAGTTGGTACCTCGTCATTCCACACGTTGAAATCTTTGCGCGTACTTAGGCGCGGGTCAATAATAACGCGCAGCGGACTCTTGCCGTACCAGCTGCGGGTGCTTAGCGAGGGGTTATCAGCCCACACAGTGCCAGCCCCTACGAGTATAGCCGCCTCAGTACTGCGCAACAGATGCACATATTGGCGGGCATAAGCGCCAGTTATCCATTGGGGCGCGATCTCCTGCTTGTGCAAAGGCGCTATCAGTCCGTCGCGAGTCTCTGCCCATTTAAGGAATATATAAGGTCTTTTTTTCTGGTGAAAAGTGAAAAACCGCTTATTAAGCGCCTCGCACTCTTCTTGGCAGACCCCTACCACCACCTCGCAACCAGCTTCGCGCAGCTTCTGTATGCCCCTGCCGGCTACCTTAGCAAAAGGGTCGGTACAACCAATCACCACCCGCGGTATACGATGCGCAATGATAAGGTCGGCACAAGGGGGCGTTTTGCCATAATGGCTACAAGGCTCTAAGCTAACGTACAGCGTACTTTCCGATAGCAGCTGTTTGTCTTTTACCGAGGCAATAGCCCGTACCTCAGCGTGCGCCTCGCCTGCTCGCACGTGCCAGCCCTCGCCTATCACCCTATCGTTATAAACAATAACACTACCTACCACCGGATTGGGGTAAGTAGTGCCTAAGCCGTTTTGGGCTAATTGTATGCATCTATGTATATATTGCTGGTCTGTCATTGGTTATTTAGAAAAGGTCATTTTCGCTGATGCTCTTATCGTGTTTGGTATAAGCGGTAGGTCGTTTAGCGAAAAAGTCGTCTAACTCATTGCTAAATACTTCCTCTTCAAACCACATCATCGGTTTAGCCTCATCGGCACTGATGTTGAAAGGTTTAGTAAGTCCTAACTGAGTAAGCGAGTCGTCTAAGCGATAGCGCATATAGTTAGCGAGGTCTTTTTTGCCAAAAAAGTCAAGTTCGCCTTGCTCAAAAATCCAATCAAGCATCTTGTCTTCTAAAACAATGTAGTTGCGGATAAAGTCGGTAGCATCGGCTTCGGCTTTGGCTTTCATCTCAGGTCTTTCTTCAAAAATCTTCTTGAGGATATAAATACCCGCATTGGCGTGTAGTTGCTCATCTACCGATGTCCAAGCGATGATGTTGGCTACGTTTTTGAGGTATCCTTTAAAGCGTGCAAACGATAGCACAGTAGCAAACTGACTAAACAAAGAGGCATTCTCGATGATAAGGGTAAAGAAGAGAATACGCTCCATAGCGTTTTCGCGGTTTTTAGCCAGATACTCTTTTAGCACCGTGTTGCGCTCTTTGAACACCGGCACTTCCAAAAGGTTTTCGAACTCATTGTTATAGCCTAATACCTCTAATAGGCGCGCATAGGCTTCACTGTGGCGGAACTCGCACTCGGCAAAAGTAGCGCCCAGCCCGTTAAATTCTGGTTTAGGAAAAAGGTCGTATAGGTCGCCCCAAAAGGTTTTAACCGACACTTCTACCTGCGCAATACCCAACAGTGCGCGTTTGATAGCCTCTTGCTCTACGGCAGAGAGGTTTGATTTAAAATCCTGCACATCGGCAGTAAATTCAACTTCAGAATGCACCCAAAATGATTTGTGCATAGCGTTTACGAACTCCATCACCTCCGGATATTCAAAAGGTTTGTAGCTCTCGCGTTTGTCAAAGATTCCCATTGTTTTTGTTTAATGTATATATGTAAATGTACGAGCGGCAAAGATAACAACATTTTTTGTGAAAACAGAAATTAAACTACAAAAAATAATGTAATCATCTCATACAAAGGGTATTATTTTTTTAAACAGAAAAAACAAGAAAAAGGTCATAACCTCATTCCCAAAAACCTATTCCCTTTCACCACTCCCACTTGTCGCTCTTACCTCACCAGTCCCACTCGTCCCACCTGTCCCACTCGTCTCACCACTCCCAGCCCTCTCAGCCCTCACAGCCTTCTCACTCCTCCCACCAGTCCCACATCTTTGCCCGTGCGGCTCGCACTCCCAGCCTTCCCAACCCTCTCAGCCTTCTCATTCCTCCCACCAGTCCCACCTGTCCCACTTGTCCCACAATTCATAATTCCCTTTACACTATTTAGAGCACTTTATAGGCTTAAAAAACTCTTATCTTTATAGTAAGTAAAGAAAAAATAAAGGTTTAGTTCTTTTGTATTTTACTAATTGTAAAGCTATTGTAATTTTAACAACACATTTGAAACATTACCCCATTT
>NZ_KN390032.1:12756-15738 GCF_000213295.2 Capnocytophaga sp. oral taxon 329 str. F0087 | reverse complement strand
ATTAATAATAGTGAAATTATTATTTTGCTGACAACCGTTAGCGTCTGTTACTATAACCCTATAAGTACCTGTTTGAGTAAGAGTAAACTGAGGACTAGTTTGTGCTGTACTAATAGTAGCCGTTCCCTTATAAAGAGCATATCTATACGGTAAGGTACCTCCTGTTGCTGTCATCGTTACACGTGCCGTAGCTGGGTTGCAAGCCAAATATGTGTCTGACTTACTCGCATCTAAACTAAGCGTAAGAACTGCTGGCTGAGTAATCGTAAAGGTTCGCGTAAACTCACAATTAGAATTGTTAAGCTCCCCACGGAATTTTACGGTATGGGCTCCTACTGGTATATTTTCCCATTTATAAACTGCGTCAGTAACTGGTACAAAAGCTCCTACATTATCTTTCTGTACATAGTAGGTCGTATTTTGTGGG
The DNA here is from genome assembly GCF_000213295.2 of Capnocytophaga sp. oral taxon 329 str. F0087. Classification (NCBI taxonomy): domain Bacteria; kingdom Pseudomonadati; phylum Bacteroidota; class Flavobacteriia; order Flavobacteriales; family Flavobacteriaceae; genus Capnocytophaga; species Capnocytophaga sp. oral taxon 329. The sequence goes on along the minus strand of NZ_KN390032.1, from coordinate 15,311 downwards.
TTCTTAACTGCTATCTGATAAGTACCCGTACCTCCATAACATTTGGCATTGGTTACTTTCTGTGTATTAGTTTGTACCCCAAATGCTTGATTATCTTTCACTACCACTGTAGTAGTATAAGTAGACGGACAAGCCTCTGGCTCTTGGTATAAGTAAATATCGTCTATTGCCAAGTCGTTACCACTATGTTCATTGCTAAACGAACGCACTACCGCATAAAGAGTGGTATTATTGCCTGGATTTAGCTGTACTTTGTACTCTTTCCAGTCATTTACATTAGCATGTTTAGGTATAAAACCTATGTTATTAGAAGCCAATATATTGGTTTGTGCCAAGGCATCGGCTTCAGTTCTATAAAGTTCTAACTTGATATTAGGGTCGTTAGCAGCCGTAGTATGTCCATCACCCCTTATTAAATTGTAAAGAGCAATAGAGAATTGTATTGGTTTATTAGGGATGATATCCGTCATCTTACGTTGATACAATATACCCGCTACCCCTGCTGAACTACCTATATTTACAAACAAGATACGACCATTAGTTTTCCCTGTATGGTCTACTGGGTCATCACCCCATAGGTTTGGACGCATTTTATCTACTACTGTATACTCACCATCATTTACAGTAGGTCCATACGGATTAGCTCTACCTACTCCAGCACGATTATATAAGATAGTACTACCATCTTGAGGTTCAAAAACATAAGAGTCATTTATATAAGGAGTTTTTACGTGGGTAGTACCCGCCCCAAAATCTTCTAAGAAGAGTACATTCTTACTAGGAGGGTTGGCATCAGCATATTGTATCACAATAGTATGGGTACCCACAGCAAGGTTTGTAAAGGTATCACTATTTTGTGGAGTACCGCCATCTACCTGATAAGTATAGGTATAGGTAGTCCCCTTGCTGCTGTTTACTTTCACAGTTGCCTTACCCTCACAGTTATAAGTAAGAGTGGTACTAAAAGTAGGTTCCGCTATCTTATTATCTACTTTTACGGTGATATTATCTCTTCTACAACCGTAGTTATCTCTTACTGCCAATTGATAAGTACCAGGTGCTAACCACGTTTGGGTAGCGGTACCAAAATTAACACCTCCATCAAAACTATATTCATAAGGTGGTACCCCTCCTTGTACGTTAGCAAAACGTACCAAAGCTTTGCCGGCATTAGCCCCCGTACCACATTCTACCAACTTTTCAACCCCTGCTGAAGCAATAAGGTTATCAGTAGCGGTTAAATCTGGAATAGTGATAGCCGATAAGGTGAGCGTACACGTTTGCCCGTTGATAGTATATAGTACCGTAGGCGTATAAGTAGTATTAGCAGTAAGCCCTGTAATAGTACGTGTACCTTGTGGTGTCTTGCCTACCAAAGCGTATTGATAGGTATAAGAATGTACACTCTGTGGCTCTGTAAAATATATTTGTATCTGCTGACCGCATTGGGTTATCTGATAATTTGCTGTAGCAGTAGGGGCTGTCAGCTGAGTGATAACCGCTGTAGTAGTGGTAGTACAACCATACCTATCTACTACCGCAAAAGCATAAGTACCTGGGGTAGTTACCGAAAAATCGTAGTAATTACCGGTGTAGTTATACATAAGTGTCCCCGCATTCATACGGAATCCATATGACTGTCCTTTCTCTCCTCCTGTACCTGTTACACGTATCACCCCTGGTGCACAAGGTGTAATCGGTTTGAGCACACTAGCTGTAATACCTACTGGGGTATTCTCAGCTACAGTTACTACTTGCTTAATATCACATCCTTGATTATTAATTACCTCTACATAATATCTACCTGCTCTAAAATAGTTACCCAATACCACCTGAGTAGTCTGACTTGCATTACCTGTAGATGTACGCGTAAAGAGTACTGCCCCCGAAGCATTGTCCTTACGCACCTTTATAGTATAAGGGTTATAAGGAGGATTAGTAAGATTAATAGTCATTGTAGCGTTACTACCATAGCAAAGAGCTTTCTCAGTAGACACACTAAGCACTGGGGTTACCTTTTTCACATCTATATCGCTTATCTCAAAGATACAAGGCTTTTGAGTAGTAGAGGTTACCGTCTGTTTGATAAGCACTCGATAGATACCTGCACTTAAGTTTGAAAACTCTCTCCCTGTCTGCCAGTTAGTTACTGTAGTCGTACCCTTCAGCAGTGCAAACTGATAACCCATAGTAGTAGGGTCTGTCACAGTTATTTTCCCTTTAGTAGTACATACCTCATTTGTCCAAGTTACTTTAGGTTCAAGTGGATTCTTAGTAACAAGGAAATAATAAGTAGACACACAGCCTCCTTGGAAAGTAACAGTAAGACGATAGTCGCCCGCTTCTGTAAATTTCTGTGTAGTAGTCGTACCGTTTACTACATTCATCGATGTCCAACTACAACCATAGCTACTAAGGTCTGCCGGACAGTCTTGCGGTACTGGTTTATTACAATTCCCGCGTTTCTCCCATTCAAATCTCTCAGCATTGTTAACAGTAACAGTAAGGTCTAAAGAAGCATTTTTACCGCATAGGTATACTTGTGGGTATTTTCT
>NZ_KN390032.1:0-12270 GCF_000213295.2 Capnocytophaga sp. oral taxon 329 str. F0087 | reverse complement strand
CTTTGTTTTAGTAACCTTATACACCCCTGGTGAAGAGGCTACTATACTGCGCCCATTAGCAGCACCTACTATAGTACCAGTAGCGGTTGTCCACACATAAGTATCGAAACCAGCCCCTGCCGTTAGCGTAATGGTAGGCTGACAAAGTTTTTCTGTCTTTTTGTATACACATTTATTATTGAAGTCATCAGATATAGTAAAGATAGACGGAGCTTCCTTGCCTCCCCCACAAGCGGTCGTATTGCTGTAACTACCCGATTCTCGCTCTGTAGGATTCTTCACCCCCTTATACTTAGCAAATGCTTGGTTGGATATCACATTAGAACACGCATCTCTAAACTGAGTACAATCTCCCGTTACTTTTACTACAAATGAAATAGTATATTCTGCAGGGTTATTACTTTTTTGTACCAAATTATCAGGAATGGTTACTTTAAGGGTACGTGTAGCTGCTATAAAAGTACGAGTTGCTCCTGTAGGTAGAGTTACATTGCTTACATTATTCTCTAAATTTGCAGGCAACACATCGCTAATCACTAAATCTTTAGCATCATCATTCCCTATATTTTTAAATTTTATTTCATAGCGAATTGAAGAACCTACCTTTATATTAGTAGCTCCTGTAATATCATTATTATTAGAGTCGTACGCTCTTTTCTCCATTACAATTTGCGGAGTGATAACCTCTACATTAAAGGCAAACATAAAGGGGTAAAACACGTCTTGCGTAGTAGAAGGGTAAAAAGAGGCTTCTGTAGTATTATTACCTATAATAGAATTTCCATTATTCTGCAAATCGAAGATACCTGCATCAAACCCAAGCAGGTTAGTAGAAGCAGGATTACGGTCAGTATTTACACCATTTTCATCTGTTATGGAACTGTTGAAAAAGTTACTTTTAACAGCCTCATTACAAGTAACTCTTATCGGATAAGGATTCCAATAACATCCATTTTGTACAAGGCTATCTTCACGACCAGGTGCCGTGATAACCACAGGGCTTCCTGTTTTATTAGTTTTTATCTTAAGTACATCTCCTCCCAAATAAGACTCACCTTCTAACGCTGCAAAAGCTATCTTAGCATTTACAGGTAGTGGTGAAGGTACTGTAGTAAAACCAGACACCTTAATCTCTGGACTATTATTACTTGTTACTACAGAAAAGCCGTCAAACAAAGTAATATTTCTCGCAGGTTTGGTAGTGTCTTCATAAATAATAAAGAGTGTCCATCCTGCAGCATACCCATTGCCATTGGTTTCATTCCCATATGGGGCTTGCATATCAGCCACCGTAAAAGTCTCGTTATTGATACTAGTTACGTACTGCGTTACATCAGCCACACAAGCATAAGCACTTTGTGAACGACCAGTAGGATTTGCTCCTCCATCAGAATGCAATATAGTACCCGTAATATTGTGGTAAGTACCATTGCCTTGTCTAAACCGTAGTTGGTTAAACTTCGAAGGGTCAAGCACAGGGTTTGTTAGTCTATTAGCCCCTGTTACATTATCAGGTTTATAGGCCGCCCCCCAGTAAAGATAAGCTTTCTTTACTGTTAATCCACAACTTGAAGAAGGGTTAGGATTTTTAACTCTTGCAGAACTCGAATTGCGTGTGTTAGCTTGGTCTACATTAGTATACTCCAAATTTCTCTTAGAGTTATCTGCTTTCCAATCATTAAAAGGAGTATTAGCAGGACGAGAATCTCCTCTATTTAGAATAGAGTTCCCTACCACTATCATATTCCCTTTGAGAGTGGTCTTATAACGTTCGTTAAATGATTGCGCTGTAGCAGTCAAAAAAGCTGCTAAAAAGAAACATTGTAATAGTAATATTTTTTTCATATAATACTATATATTTGGGAGTTAGATATTTTTTTAACTATTTAATTCTTTGGTAATCAATCGTTGGTTAATGGTCACACTTATGGTTTCAAACGCAAAGGTACACCATTTATCCAATAAAAAAACATCTTTTACTACAATTAACACCATTTTAACACTCTGTGAAAACTAGTTAATTTGCTGATTAGCTAACACTTATTTGCTAATTGTCTAATTATTCGTATCTTTGCCCCCACAAAAAATTAAAATACAATGGTTTTACCTATTATTGCCTATGGCGACCCCGTATTAAGAAAGGTAGCTACTGACATATCACCCGACTACCCTAATCTCAATACGCTGATTGCCAATATGTACGACACTATGAACTACGCTTATGGCGTGGGACTGGCGGCTCCACAAATTGGGCTGCCCATCCGCCTCTTCGTAGTCGATACCGCTCCTTTTGCTGATGATGATGACCTCACTGAAGAGGAACGTACTTTCTTATCAAACTTCAAAAAAACTTTTATCAACGCTAAAATCACCGAAGAAACGGGTGATAAATGGCTGTTCAACGAAGGCTGCCTTAGTATACCTGGGGTGCGCGAAGATGTCAGCCGCCAAAAGCAAATCACTATTGAGTTTGTCGATGAGCAATTCACCCCTCAGCGACTCACCCTCACTGGCTTAGCTGCCCGCGTAGTGCAACACGAATATGACCATATCGAAGGCATCCTCTTTACTGATAAACTTTCATCTTTCAAAAAACAACTGATAAAGGGCAAACTTACCAATATCAGCAAAGGCAAAGTGAAAGTAGATTATCGTATGAAATTCTATAAAAATTAATAACTAAACAATAATAAGGAATGAATTTAACAAAAATTCTTGCCATTTCAGGCAAACCTGGTTTATACCGCTTAGAAACACAAACACGTACAGGCTTTTTAGCTACTTCATTAGTAGATGACAAACGCATATCTGTAGGCATCCGCAATAATGTAAGCCTACTCTCTGAAATAGCTATCTATACTACCGAAAAAGAAATACCACTAAGTGAAGTATTTGAAAAAATAAAAACATTGGAAGAAGGTAAAGAAACTCGCGTATCTGCTAAAGCTGATGGAGCTACTTTAGAGGTCTATTTTGCTGAAGTACTACCTGAGTACGACCGCGATCGCGTATACACTAGCGACATCAAAAAAGTAATACAGTGGTACAATCTCCTCCTGTCTAAAAACTTATTAACCGATGAATAATGATTAATAAAAAATGCCTCCCTTTTAAGGAGGCATTTTTTTATTCTGCATTTTGTGTATTATCAATCAATACTTGTCCGCGGTAGTACAATTTTCCTTCGTACCAGTGCGCACGGTGGTATAGGTGATTTTCCCCTGTTACTGGGTCTTTCGCTATTTGAGGAACTACTGCTACATCGTGAGTTCTTCTTTTATCTCTTCTGGTTTTTGATTGTCTTCGTTTAGGATGTGCCATTACTTAATCTTTTTATTTATCAGTTATTAAATTCTTTAAACTTTCCCAGCGGGGGTCTACTGTTTCAGTAGGATGATATTCTTTCGGAGCAAGTGCTTCCAATCGGTCTAATACCTCCGAGTGCATTTTACCACTCAGTACATCGGGGTGTACGCGCTTGGCAGGAATAGAAAGCACTATCAACTCATATATATATTGTGCAACATTTAGTTGATGCTCTCCTTGTGGTAGTATAAGCAGCTCTTCATCTTCATCATTATATTCTTCACCAAACTTTACCACTAAAAAAAGTGCCCCTGATACCGCCAAGTCAAAAGGCTCGTTAGAGAGGTCGCAATTTACATTTACTGTACCTTTACTGCTAAAGTGCAGTTCCATAAGGTTGCTCTTTTTCTCTAAAAGAACGGTTACTATTTGGTCAATATCATTTACCTCATCAAAGGCAAAGAGTTCTAGAAAATGCTTATCAATATGATAGTCAAACTGGTGACTGCCCTGCTTCAAGCCTGCAAAAGAAATATCGTATTCTTTTAATTTTCTCATTTTTTAACCTTTTTCAAAAGCACACAGATTTACACCTCTCTACTTTTGAGGCTGCAAAATTAATACTTTTTTCTAAAACTCCAAAATATTCCCCTAAAAAACTTTACACAAAGCCCTCAGCTTCTTTATTAGCTACTAATCTAAACCCTTCGCCGTGTATGTTGAGAATCTCTACTTTATCATCTCTCTTAAGCAGTTTTCTAAGTTTTGCTATATACACATCCATACTTCTTGAAGTGAAATAGTTATCATCTTTCCAGATTTTAGAAAGGGCTAATTCGCGCGACATAAAGTCGTCAGTATGTAGGGCAAGCAATCGCAATAATTCATTTTCTTTAGGCGATAGCTTCACAGGCTCTTCATCTTTATACTTAAGAATACGCAATTTGGTATTGAGGAAAAAGTTACCTATCTCAAACTCAAACTTATTATCATCTATCATCGTCTCAATTGTTTTGCGTTGTAGCATTGAGCGAATTTTCATCAATAAGATTTCAGAGTCAAAAGGTTTATTCAGATAGTCATCACCTCCTGAGCGATATCCTTTTATCACATCCTCACGCATAGTGCGAGCGGTAAGGAAAATAATTGGTATCTTCTCATTCTTCTCACGTATTTCTTTTGCTAATGTAAATCCGTCTTTATAAGGCATCATTACGTCCAAAATACACATATCGAAGGTTTCTTTTTTAAATTTCTCAAAACCCTCCATCCCATTTTTAGCTAAAACTACATCAAAACCACTCATTACTAAGTAGTCTTTTAGTACTGTCCCAAAATTAGGGTCGTCCTCAACTAAGAGGATGCGTTTGTTCTCAGAAGGAACTTTAGCGCTGTAATAGTTTCCGTTCATATTCTTTTTTTATGTTAGTGCCGTTAATAATTTGACAATTTGGCTAATTATATCACGGGTAGCTTTATAAAAAAGGTGCTACCCTTATCCTTTTCACTTTCTACCGTTATAGTACCTCCGTGATATTCCACTATACTCTTCACGTAGGCCAAACCTAAACCGTGACCTTTCACATTATGCAAGTCGCCTGTATGTGCACGGTAGAACTTGTCAAATATATGCTTCATAGCCTGCTTAGTCATACCCTGCCCTTGGTCTTTAATACGTATGAGCAACTTATTCTTGATATTTTCGGTATAAACATCTATAACAGGCGCATTGGGTGAGTACTTTATGGCGTTTTCAATTACATTTACAAATACATTCGTAAGGTGCGATTCGTTAGCCGATACATCGCTATTCCCTGCCAAAAAATGCGTATGTATCACTCCTCCACGCTCATCTAATATCGTTTGCACGTGCAACATCGCAGTAGTAATAACCTCGTGTACATCTAAAGGCTCTCGTTCTAACTGCATCGTACTTTTTTCCAAACGCGAAATCTGCAATATATTCTCTACCTGAGCAAGCATTCGTTTGTTTTCCTGCTTGAGTATATGCACATAATGCAACACCTTATCAGGATCAGAGAGTACCATCGGACTCTTTACACTGTCTAACACCAAGCTCATAGTAGCAATAGGCGTTTTAAATTCGTGCGTCATATTATTAATAAAGTCCGTCTTTATCTCAGAAATACGCCGCTGAGTAAGCAACTGGTTGAGCGTGATAACAAACACCGCTATGATAATCAGTACAAACACCGTCGAGAGAGTAGCTATACCTATAATAGATGAAAGTAGCACTCGCTCTCGCTGAGGAAATATCACTGCCAATTCATACAACGAGTCATCTGAAGTATTACCTCCGAAAAGCAAAGTCCTAAACTCCTTAGGTTCATTCGGTTCAAAGTACTTAGTATGCACTTTTGAGAGCACTCCTCTATTATAAATACCAAACTCAAAAGACAGATTAAGTCCGTTTTTCTTCAGTTGATTTAGCAATAGTTTTTCTATCTGCCCTTCAGTTACGCGCTCATTAATAGATAGCTGCCTGATGATGCTCTTAAACGATTCCTCTATCATTAGTCGCTCTATCTCAGGCAATTCACTAAATTTTTCATAAGCAGTAACCGTCTGCTCTGAAGGATAGCCCATAGTATGGCCTTTATTTACCCGCTGAAGCGTCTCTTTCAGTATATAACTTTTGATAGCCAATGTATCTGAAAGGTGATTAATACCTAAGGCAGCAGCTGTTCGCTGGTTAGCCGGCAACGTATAGTCCTCTTCTAAAATACCGTGCTTATATATAAAAGTCTCTTTATTTCCCTTATTCTCTTTTACATAGATAAATTCCCGCAGGTGATTCTCCTTAGGATTTGAACGTGAGGTATTCTCACGCAGACTCATAATTTTAGCTACGTATTTATCTACCTCATCTTGCTCTATCTGTTTTGCCACATTGTTAAGCACCTGCTGAATAGAATAGGTAAATGCATCTTCCTTATCATCTATCGCCGACTTTATCCAATACCCTTGTACTCCTATAATCCCTACGAGCGAGAGACTTGTTAGTACAATTAGTACTATATATAACCTTTTATTCATTGTGCAAAGTTAAAACTTTTTTTTCAAAAAAACACTTTTATTCTTAAAAAATTAACGATTTATTAGGAAAATAATTAATAAAATATTTCCTAATTATAGTAAAAAAACCATTTCGTAACCTATATAACCTACTGATTTTATTACACTTACAAACGAAACACTTTCTATTCAAAGCCTATCGAAACCATAACAAAAAAATATGCATTTCTCATTTATTATTTGTCTTTTGCCCTTTATCATTTACCATTTATCATTAATTTATTATCTTTGCCCCCAGAACTAAATTATTGGTTACCAATGACAAACAAAATAACCTTCTTTGCGCGTCTATTCTCGGTACTATCAGCTACCTTTTTGGCAGTAAGTTGCGAGTCTGACGACATCTGCGACCATACCGTGAATACCCCTCGTTTGGTAGTGCGCTTCTATAACGCCAATAACACCCGTACCCCTATGAGTATAGCTAACCTAACCATCTACGGGGAAGGCAATACTACCCCTTTGGTCAGCAGCACTACTCTCGATTCTATTGCGCTACCTCTACGGCTGCAAAACCCTACTACCTATCTTTTTCAGACAGTAGTATCTGGTACTACTACCAGTACCGCCACTCTTACCCTTACTTATAATACTGAAGAGACATTTGTAAGCAAAGCTTGTGGCATCAAAACTACTTACAACACCCTCTCTGCCACTATCCAAGATGCTAACACCTCTTGGCTAAAAGGCGTAACTATCAAGAATAACACTATCGACAATGAAAAGAAAGCTCATATACATCTGTATCATTAATTGGTTTTGCTTTGCAGGATTGCAAGCCCAAACAGCAAGTCGCACTACCACTACGGGCAGTACGAACTCTCGTACTACTGCCATTGCCTTGCCCGAAAAACCTAAAGCGCCCGCTTACCAACAGCGGTATGGCTTGCGTGTGGGGGCTGACCTAAGCAAGCTCATCAAACCTTTTTTCAACAGCAATTATTACGGACTCGAATTGGTAGGCGACTACCGTCTCAGTTTCGCTTATTATGCAGCTGCTGAAATAGGGCTCGAACGCAAAAAAACTAATGAAGACTTCTTCGCTTATACTACCGAAGGGCAGTTCCTACGCGCTGGCTTCGACTATAATAGCTATGGTAACTGGTATGGTATGGAAAACCAAATATATGTAGGGGCGCGCTACGGATTTTCACTCTTCTCGCAAGACCTCAACTCTTATATCATCCACAAAGACAACCAGTATTTCACCGAAAACACTGCTGGCAGTAGTACTGAATGGCTAAAAAAATATAGCGGACGCACCGCCCATTGGTTTGAGATAGTTTTAGGCATCAAAGCCGAACTATTGCACAATCTTTATGCAGGAGCTTCTGTACGTGTAGGGGTATTAGCACTCCAAACCGACAGCAAAGGCTTCCCAAATTACTACATTCCTGCCTTTGGTCGTGTATACGAAAACAGTCGCTTCGGAGCAAGTTTTAACTATACCCTAACTTACCTCATCCCTTTCTACAAAAGAGCCAAAAAGCCCATAACAACTAACGACTAGCATAACCAAATCTACTGAGCTGTCGCTCATTGCTGCGCCAATCTTTATTCACCTTTACGAAAAGTTCTAAGTGCACTTGTTTGCCAAAGAACTTTTCTAAATCGGCGCGAGCGGCTACCCCTACCCTCTTTAGTGCCTCTCCTTTATGTCCGATGATAATCCCTTTCTGACTTTCGCGCTCTACCATTATCACCGAGCGGATGTGCAGTATAGTCTCGCTATCTGCAAAACTCTCTGTGGTCACTTCTACCGAATAAGGCACTTCTTTCTTATAGTGCAATAATATCTTCTCCCTGATAATTTCATTTACAAAGAAGCGTTCTGGCTTATCCGTCAATTGGTCTTTCGGAAAAAAGGCAGGCGACTCTGGCAGCAAAGCTAATATCCTATCAAAAACCTCTTTAGTCTGAAAGTTGCGAAGTGCCGAAATAGGATATACCTCAGCTCTTGGCACTTGTTCTTTCCAATACGCCACCTGTTCTTCCAACACCTGCTGTTCAGAGGTATCTATTTTATTAATAAGCAGCAGTATGGGTATATTTAGCTTATTGATACGATCAAAAAACGCTTCTTCCTTAAGTCCTTTCTCACCGATTTCCACCATATAGATAAGAATATCAGCATCGTCAAAAGCGTCTTTTACAAATGCCATCATCGATTCCTGCAGTGCGTACGCTGGCTTAATAATACCTGGTGTATCCGAAAAGACAACCTGAAAGTCATCACCACTCACTATCCCAAAGATACGATGACGTGTAGTCTGTGCTTTAGACGTAATAATCGAAAGTTTCTCTCCTACGAAAGCGTTCATAAGAGTCGATTTACCCACATTAGGGTTCCCTATAATATTTACAAATCCTGCTTTATGCACTTTTTTTAATTTTGAATTGTGAATTTTGAATTATGAAACAAATTGCCAAATCGACAAATCGACAAATCAACAAATCGACAAATCGTCAAATTGACAAATCGCCAAATCGCCTAATTACCTAATTTTTTCAAATACTCTGCCATTCCTTTTCCCCAGTGCGGACTGTTAGCTGTTTCAGGAGTAAAAGAATCGAATTTTTCAAAAGCCTTATCTAAGAAAGGTTTTGCTTTAGCTGGCCCTCCGCCAAAGGCTTTAGGAGTAAAAAAAATCCCGATAGCTCTAATTAGGTACGGACGCGGATTATTAGGATTTTCCTTTATTGATTTTTCAGAATACTCCTTACTCATTTTACCGTACTTAGCTCCTCTAAACATCGGATTTACCTTCACTTTAGCACTGTACAGATAAGCATAAAGCGCATAGATTTCAGACGCATTAGCCCCTTTAGCTTTTTCAGCTATCTTCAGATATTTTTCAGCTTGGTCGCAATAAGAGTCAATAGTACTACCAGACGACTGGTCGGCTATACGAACGTTTACGTAAGCCGTATAATAGTTAGCGAGCCAATGCGTAGTGTCAGCCAAAGCAATGCGCTCAAAGTCATTTGCCAAGGGCTGCAACTCTGTATTTTTATAACTTTTGTCAAGTAGTTTAATTTTCTCTGTTAGCACTCCTTCTATATCCTGACCTATTGCCAGCGGAGCTATTCCTAACACACTCAATAATAGAAATATATACTTCATAATACAATATTTTAGATAGGCGGCAAATGTACAAAACAATTAGCACATTAGCAAAAATTAATAGTTAGTTTTTAACTATTGCTAAATCGAACAATGAGCGAACAATGAGCGAACGATGAGCGAAGGATAAGCGAAGGAAAGTTGGTGAGCAACATCTCTTTCCCTAATTAGCAAATCGACAAATTGGCAAATTGACAAATTATCACTACCTTTGCAGCGGCAAAAAACAACGCTATGCACCCTAAGAAAATCATCAAAATAGTAGTTATCATCTTATTACCTCTTGGCATTCAGCTATTTGCCTCGGGGAAAAACAAAATGCGTCCTATAAAAGAAGTAATCATAGACCATCAAGACGAAGATATGTATGTAACTGATGAGACGATACGCCGCACTATTTTCAAAGACCCACAAGCACCGCAGCCTATAGGTTTGCTAAAGTTGAGGGAGATAGAAAATCTCTTAGATAACAATGATATGATAGAAAAGTCAGAAGTCTTCTACACACTTGATGGGGTGCTTAATGCCAAAGTAAAACAACGTCAACCTATTGCGCGTGTGTATGACAATGGCACGGTATATTATATGGATACTCAAGGCAAAAAAATGCCTCTATCGAGCTCTTATTCAGCCCGTGTACCCCTACTTAAAGGCGAATGCAATAAATATTGGGAAGACACCTATCGCCTAATGATGTTTATACAGAATGATATGTGGCTTAACGAAAACATCACTGAGGTTATGGTCAAAAACAATGGTGAATACCAATTTTTAATGCGCATTCCTCATTTCACTGTCCTCTTCGGACGTTTTGAAGACGAACAAATGAAGAAAGCTAACCTCAAAGCGTTCTACAAGCAGTTAGAAAAGATGAACCTCTTAAACGAATACAGTATTGTTAATCTAAAATACACTAACCAAGTAGTCTGCAAAAGATAATTTGCAAATAAGTCAATAAAAAAACAGGGACTATTCAAATTGAACAGTCCCTGTTTTTTTGTTGATTATGAAATTGTTATTTAATTCTTTCAAGATACCATTTTACAGTTTTTTGTATACCTTCTTCAAACTGCAATGAGGGTTCCCAACCTAACTCATTCTTCAGTTTAGTAGCATCAATAGCATAACGCAAATCGTGACCAGCACGGTCAGTTACAAAGGTAATAAGCTTCTCAGAAGTACCTTCAGGTCTTCCTAATTGCTTATCAACTTCTTTAATAATGACTCTTACTAAGTCGATATTACGCCATTCGTTAAAACCACCAATATTGTAAGTATCACCATCTTTTCCTTGATGAAAAATAACATCAATAGCACGAGCGTGGTCTTCTACAAACAACCAATCGCGAATATTCTCGCCCTTGCCGTAAATAGGTAAGGGCTTATTATCTACTATATTATAAATACATACGGGAATAAGCTTCTCAGGATATTGATGAGAACCATAATTGTTAGAACAATTAGAAATCACCACAGGTAGCTTATAAGTATTGTGGTAAGCCCTCACAAAGTGATCTGATGAGGCTTTAGAAGCTGAATACGGCGACTGAGGGTCGTATGGAGTTTCTTCAGTAAAGAGTGTGTTATCCATTTCTAACGCTCCATACACCTCGTCAGTAGAGACGTGATAGAAGCGTTTGCCCTGCATATTGTCCTTCCACGCTTCGCGAGCCGCCTGCAAGAGGCTCAAAGTACCCATCACGTTAGTTTTAGCAAAGATGAAAGGGTCTTCAATACTCCTATCCACGTGACTTTCAGCAGCAAGGTGTATCACCCCATCAATATGATACTTCTTAAAAAGTTCCTTCATACGCTCATAGTCGCAAATATCTGCCTCTATAAAAGTGTAATTAGGGGCATTAGCTATATCAGCAATATTATCTAAGTTGCCTGCGTAAGTAAGTTTATCTAAGTTGAAAATGTGATAATCAGGATATTTAGTTACAAATAACCTCACCACGTGCGAGCCGATAAAACCAGCTCCTCCTGTAATTAAAATGTTTCTTTTCATTTATTTATTTGTCATTTCAAAAACTAATTCACCGCCACTCAAGAGTTCTTGATGCGAAATATACCATTGGTTATAAGCCTTTCCGTTAAAAGTAACTGACTTGATATATTTATTATCTTTAGATACGTTTTTAGCCACTATGGTAAAGGTCTTACCATTTGGCAAGTGCATCGTTACTTTATCGAATAGAGGACGACCAAATTGGTATTCAGTAGAAGCAGGATTCATAGGGTATAAGCCCATTGCGCTCCAGATATACCAAGCTGACATCTGTCCGCAGTCTTCATTACCACTAAGCCCATTAGGGGTAGTGTTGTACTGTGTTTGCAAAATGCGGTCTACCCAATACTGCGTTTTCTTAGGTTGCCCTGCCACGTTGAACATATAAGCTATATGATGGCTCGGTTCATTGCCGTGTGCATATTGCCCTATTAGTCCTGAAATATCAGGAGAGGTGTTATCACCAGTAATTTCTGAGCTTTCGGTAAAGAGTTTCTCTAAGTGCGCTACAAAAGGTTCATTACCACCAAATAGATTAATAAGTCCTTTTACGTTATGAGGTACAAACCAACTGTGCTGCCAAGCATTACCTTCGGTATAGTCGGTGTTTTCGCGGTGGTCAGAACGTTTGGGGTCAAAAGGAGTACGCCATTTGCCATCGGTGCTTTTTCCACGCATAAAGCCTGTTTCTTTATCGAATAGGTGTGTGTAGGCTTCTGAACGCTTCAAGAAG
>NZ_KN390031.1:8619-15901 GCF_000213295.2 Capnocytophaga sp. oral taxon 329 str. F0087 | reverse complement strand
TAAAAATCAAGGAAACGTTAACTTATGAATAACAATCAGCAAAATTAAAAGTTACCTTTATGAATTGAATCTGCCCAATATAGGAAGAGCGAAAGATAACCGAAAGATTACCAAAGTATAAATATCTAATCATTATCCAAAAACCAGAAAAAATTGCTATTCACTACACCCTGCTTTTCCTCAAAAAATTTATGAAAAGATTAACAAGTATTAATTTTTTTAGCACAAGTTTTTGTACTAACTTTGCCCCCTGAAACAACGAGAGCATACTGTTTAACGTC
Source organism: Capnocytophaga sp. oral taxon 329 str. F0087 (assembly GCF_000213295.2). NCBI lineage: Bacteria > Pseudomonadati > Bacteroidota > Flavobacteriia > Flavobacteriales > Flavobacteriaceae > Capnocytophaga > Capnocytophaga sp. oral taxon 329. The sequence continues at coordinate 15,620 of NZ_KN390031.1, read as the reverse complement.
ACATCTCCCCCTTTGAAGGAAGTCCGCGAGCTGGCGTAGCGGAGTATGTGTGGGAGGATGTTACCTCCCTTTTTGTCGATAAAATTAGCCTTTTCGTCTAATTTATTTGTGCAACCCACCCCACCAATTTACCTTTACCGAAAAATTCTTACCTCTGTACTATCCCCTAAACTAATAAGTAACAATAAAATATTATGAATAAAATCTTTTTAACAGCAGTGTCAGCTATCGCTATAGTAGCCTGCAATAACACGCAACAACAAGATGCACAAGCTAGTGCGCAAATCCCCTCATATCCTGCGATAATAGTAGGCGAACAAAATACAACCTCTTTCCTTTCTTACCCTGTAAACATCGAAGGGGTGGTAAACAGCCCTGTACAAGCCAAAGTGTCTGGCTACATCACCAAAGTATTGGTCGATGAGGGACAAGCCGTTACCCAAGGGCAAGCGCTTTTTCAGCTCGAAACACAAACCCTCAACCAATCGGCAGCTTCAGCCAAAGCACAGGTCGAGGTGGCACAGGTCGAAGTGAATAAACTCATTCCTTTGGTAGAGAAAAATATAGTGAGCAAAGTGCAGCTCGAAACGGCTAAAGCCAACCTACAGCGCGCCCAAGCTGCTTATAACGAGGTGGCAAGCAACATCGGCTTTGCGGTGGTAAAAGCCCCTGTTAACGGCATAGTAGGCGCTATCAACTATCGTGAAGGAGCGTTGGTAAATGCTAATAGCACTGTTCTAACTACTGTATCCGACGTAAAAGAGGTATATGCCTACTTCTCTATGAACGAAAAAGAATACCTTGACTTCTTAAGTAATACTGAGGGCAAAAACCTACCCGAAAAGCTCAAAAACCTACCCGAAGCCTCTTTAGTATTGGCTAACGGAAAAGAATATACCCAAAAGGGTAAAATACAAGCCGTAACAGGGCAGATAGACCCTACTACCGGCAGCATACAGTTCCGCGCTACTTTCCCTAATCCCAATGGGTTGCTTACCAATGGCAACAGCGGTACTATCCGAGTGCCTCAACATTTTAGTAACTCCCTCGTAATACCCGAAGTTGCTACCTTCGAGCTACAAGGCAAAGTATTCGCTTACAAAATAATAGAAAAGGACTCGGTGGTACAGACCGTTATCACTCTTAAGAACCGCGCCGATAATTATGCAGTAGTAGAAAGCGGTCTCTCTAAAGGTGATATCATCCTCGTACAAGGGCTTAACGCTGTTCGCAGAGGTATTCACGTAAAACCAGAGCCTATTGTACCAATGGACAGCATTGTAAAAAGAATACAACCTATTTTCAACGAGCACTAAGAGCCAATAGCACTTCGTCTTTAATAGAACCTAACACCCAAATGAAAAGAATCATATATAAATCTATAGCAGCGGCAAGTATAGCACTAACCCTTAGTGCTTGTGTAGCGCCCAAAAGGCAAGAATATATGCCCGAGGGGATTAGCGAAAAACTCTTTCGCACCGACAATATCCCTACCGATAGCCTCAGCAGTGCTACGGTATCGTGGCGCAACATCTTCACCGACCCGCTCTTACAGCAGCACATCAGCAAGGCACTGACTAACAACCTCGATGTGCGTATAGCAATACAAAGCGTACAGTCAGCGCAAGCCTATCTAAAGCAGAGCAAAGCTGCCTATATCCCTACTCTTTCAGTAGGAGCTGATTATACCCGCAGCACCAACTCTATCAATGCTGCTGGGGGCATAGGCGACCGCACCTATGGCAACCTGTGGGATATTACCGCCAGTGCCAGCTGGGAAGCCGACATTTGGGGCAAAATCTCTGCCCAGAAACGCGCCCAAATAGCCTCTTATTTAGCTACAGTCGAGGCTCAAAAAGCCGTACAATCAGAGGTGGTGGCTACTTTGGCAACTGCCTACTACCAATTGCTAATGCTCGACGAACAGAAAAAGGTACTCGAGCAGACTATCGACTTCCGCCAAAAGAGTTTAGAGACTACTAAGCACCTAAAGGATGCAGGCTCTACTACCGAAGTGGCTACCAAGCAGATAGAAGCCCTCGTATATAATGCCCAAGCCCAGCTTATCAGCATCAACAACAGTATATGGGCGGTAGAAAATACTATTTGCGTGCTTATGGGCGAAGAGTTGCACAGCATAGAGCGCAGCAACCTATCAGCCCAACAATTTCCTACCGAGTTCAAACAAGGTTACCCAGTGAAGTTGTTAGAAAACCGCCCCGATGTACTCCGCGCAGTGCTCAACTTGCGCAATGCTTTCGAACTTACTAACGCAGCCCGTGCTAACTTCTTCCCTACCCTTACCCTTTCAGCACGAGGGGGCTTGAGTAGCACCGAGTTAGACACTTGGTTTTCGGCTAAATCTATGTTTGCTAACTTCGTAGCAGGGCTGGCACAGCCTATACTCAATAAGCGACAAATACGCACCCAGTATGAGGTACAACGCGCTGCCCAAGAAACGGCCTTGCTCAACCTCAAAAAGTCTATCCTTTCAGCAGGCAAAGAGGTAACCGACGCTATGCGCAACTTTACCACTCAAACCGAGCTAATCGAACTAAAAACCAAAGAGATGAAAGCCTACCAAGAGGCTACTGACTTCTCTAAACAGCTGTTCGATAGCGGTATGGTGAATTACTTAGAGGTAATCACTGCCGAAGTAAGCCGCCTCAATGCCGAACTAAGTGTTGCCGAAGCCCAATTTACCCGTATGCAGTACGGCATTACCCTCTACAAAGCCCTTGGAGGTGGCTGGAAATAATGAGCCAATTGGCAATCGACAAATTGACAAATTAAGAATTTATGATAAAGAACTTTATAAACAGACCGGTGCTATCAACGGTTATTTCTATCTTGATAGTCATCTTAGGGGTGCTGGGTATTGTCTCGTTGCCTGTATCGCAATACCCCGACATTGCGCCTGTTACCGTATCGGTAAGAGCTAACTACGGAGGGGCGAATGCCGAGACCGTACTTAAATCTGTGGTGATTCCTCTCGAAGAGCAAATCAACGGGGTAGAAAATATGGACTATATCGTATCCTCTGCCTCTAACAGCGGGGCTGCCAATATCACGGTATATTTCAAAAACGGTACTGACCCCGACAATGCTGCCGTATTAGTGCAAAACCGCGTATCATACGCTAATGCTATCCTTCCTGCCGAAGTAAAACAAGCAGGGATAACAATAGAAAAACGCGAGGCAGGACAGCTAATGTTCCTCACTTTCTTCTCTGATAACCCTGAATTTGGCGAAGTTTACTTAGAGAATTACTTGGGTATCAACATAATTCCTGCTCTAAAGCGTATCACTGGGGTAGGTGATGCTGATGAATATGGTGGTAAAAACTACTCTATGCGTATATGGCTTGATCCTCAAAAACTACAGGCCTATAAGTTAACCCCTACTGAAATAAATGCAGCCATTTCAGCACAAAGCTTAGAGGCAGCGGCAGGTACCTTGGGGCAAAACAGTGGTAGTTCTTACGAATATACTATCAAGTATAAAGGAAAATACAACAGCGTATCAGAATACGAAAACATAGTAATTAAAGCCCTTGATGGGGGGCGCATACTTCGCTTAAAAGATGTAGCTAAGGTAGAACTCGATGCCCTTGGCTATACCAGCTTTTCCGAAAGCAAAGGACGTGCAGCTATTGCAATGGGTATTTCGCAAACCCCCGGGGCTAACGCTCACGAAGTCGTACAAAATATTGAGAAGTACCTCAAATCTATTGAGAAAGACCTACCTGAAGGGGTAACCTACACTATTAACTTCAATGTAAACACCTTTTTAGATGCGGCTATTTCTAAGGTTCTAACTACTCTTTTAGAAGCATTCTTATTGGTATTCTTAGTAGTGTATATCTTCTTGCAAGATTTCCGCTCTACCCTTATCCCCGCTATTGCGGTACCGGTTTCTATCGTGGGTACTTTCTTTTTCCTAAATCTTTTTGGTTACTCTATCAATATGCTAACCCTATTTGCCTTAGTGCTTGCCATAGGTATAGTGGTCGATGATGCGATAGTGGTGGTCGAGGCGGTACACGCTAAGATGGAGCAGACGCACGAGAAAGCTAAACCTGCTACTATTTCGGCTATGAACGAAATTACAGGAGCTATTATCTCCATCACCCTCGTGATGGCAGCTGTATTTGTGCCGGTTACCTTTATCGAGGGTACAACTGGGGTATTCTACAAACAGTTTGGGGTTACCCTCATCGTTGCAATCGCCATTTCAGCAGTAAACGCTCTTACTCTCAGTCCTGTCCTCTGCTCACTATTCCTCAAACCTCACGGCGATAAGGAGTATGAAGACAAATCAGTTATAGGCAAATTCTTCCATAAATTCAACATTGCTTTCAATGCGGCAACATTAAAGTACGGACAGACTTTCACCTTTTTCTTGCGTCACAAATGGGTCACCTTAGTGCTTTTTGCTATTGTAGGGGGTGGTATTTACTTTGCTAATAAAAATATACAAACAGGGTTTGTACCTAACGAAGACCAAGGATTCGTACTAATGGATCTTTCGATGATACCTGGTGCCTCTATGGAGCGTGTAGCCAACGAGATGCGCGAAGTGAGTAAAGACCTTGATAACATACCTGGGGTTGAAAACTTTACTTTCGTAACCGGAAATGGTATGCTATCAGGCTCTGGTAGCAATAATGGTATGGGGTTCTTTAAACTCAAGCCTTTCGAAGAACGTTCTAAAGACCCTCGCCAAAGTATAGATGCTATTATAGGGCAGGCTTTTGCAGCTGCTTCTAAGATAAAAGATGCTGAAATAGTATTCTTCCAACCTCCAGCTGTATCGGGCTTCGGTATGGGGGCAGGGGTATCATTTGCCTTACTGAACAAATCAGGAGCTGATGTAACTGAAATAGACAAAACTGCCCAAGAGTTTATCGCTGCCCTCGAAAAACGACCAGAGGTAAAGTATGCTAAAACATCTTTCAATACCAATTACCCTCAATATGAAATGATCATCAATGTAGAACGAGCTATGCAGTCAGGTATTTCGGTAAATACCTTGCTCTCTACCCTACAAAACTATATAGGAGGGTACTATGCTAACGACTTTACGCTCTACGGTAAGCAATTCCGCGTAATGGTGCAAACCCTACCCGATGCGCGCAAAGATGTGAATAGTTTAAATGGAATGTTTGTACGTACTGAGAGTGGTGAGATGGCTCCTATTTCAGAATATGTTACTCTAAAAAGGGTATTTGGTCCTCAAGCTGTAAGCCGTTATAACCTCTACACTTCGGTAGATATTTCAGCAGCCAATAATGAGGGCTATAGTACAGGTGATGTAGTAAAAGCTGTTGAAGAAGTAGCGGCTCAAACCCTTAACGCTAACTATGGCATTGATTATACAGGGCTTACCCGTGAAGAGCAAAACGCAGGCTCACAGACTATCATCATCTTTATTCTCAGCTTGGTGTTTACCTACTTTATCCTTTCGGCACAATACGAAAGCTACCTATTGCCGTTATCAGTGCTAATGTCGTTACCATTTGGTATTTTTGGGGCATATCTGGGGCAATGGCTCTTTGGTTTAGAAAACAACATTTACTTCCAAATCTCACTAATTATGCTAATGGGGCTTTTGGCTAAAAATGCTATCCTGATAGTAGAGTTCGCGGTACAACGCCGACGTATGGGCGAGAGCCTCTCTAAGGCAGCAATCAATGCCGCTATGGCGCGTTTGCGTCCAATCCTGATGACTTCATTTGCCTTTATCGTAGGACTCTTGCCATTAGTATTTGCTACAGGTGTAGGAGCTGCTGGTAACCGTTCAGTAGCTACCGGAGCCGCTGTAGGACAGCTTATTGGTACTTTCTTCGGATTAGTAGTAATCCCTGTGCTTTTTGTTATCTTCCAAGACTTACAAGAGCGCGTAAGTGGTCGCCGCCACAAAACCGACGAAATATTCGCTACCCCTACAGAAGAATACTAAAATAAAGACAGAAGATAAAAAACAAAAAAGGTTATTACAGCAAATACTGTAATAACCTTTTTTATTACCAAACTAACGACTAACGACTAAAAACTAACGCCTAAAAATTGCTAATTGACAAATTATTCGTACCTTTGCCGTACCGCTAAAAGATATAATACGATGAGCGAATTAAGTGTCAATCACCTTTTAGGTATTAAGTATATCACCGAAAAAGATATACAACTGATTTTCGAAACGGCTGACCACTTCAAAGAGGTTATCAACCGCCCTATTAAGAAAGTGCCTTCATTACGCGATATTACCATCGCCAACCTTTTCTTTGAGAACAGCACTCGCACTCGCCTCTCTTTTGAGTTGGCTGAAAAGCGCCTTTCTGCCGATGTGATTAACTTCTCGGCTTCGCAATCATCGGTTACTAAGGGCGAAACATTAGTCGATACGGTCAATAATATCCTTTCAATGAAAGTAGATATGGTAGTGATGCGTCACCCCAACCCTGGGGCTGGAATCTTCTTATCGCAGCATGTCAAGGCCGCTATCGTAAATGCCGGCGATGGAGCGCACGAGCACCCTACCCAAGCCCTTTTAGACTCTTACTCTATACGCGAACGATTAGGCGATGTTGCAGGCAAAAAAGTAGTAATAGTAGGCGACATACTCCACTCTCGAGTAGCCCTTTCTAATATATTTGCCCTACATAAACAAGGAGCTGAAGTAATGGTTTGCGGGCCTAAAACGCTTATCCCTAAATACATACACGAGCTTGGCGTAAGGGTAGAAACTAATTTGCGCAAAGCCTTAAACTGGTGCGATGTAGCCAATATGCTACGCATACAAAACGAGCGCTTAGACATCAGTTACTTCCCCTCTACACGCGAGTATGTACAACAATACGGACTTACCAAAGAGCTCTTAGCCTCTCTCGATAAAGAAATAGTGATTATGCACCCAGGCCCTATCAACCGAGGGGTAGAAATTACCAGCGAGGTAGCCGATAGCCCTCAGTCTATTATCTTGCAACAAGTAGAAAACGGAGT
>NZ_KN390031.1:0-7985 GCF_000213295.2 Capnocytophaga sp. oral taxon 329 str. F0087 | reverse complement strand
GAAAACGGAGTAGCGATACGTATGGCAGTGATATACTTATTAGCATCCGTTAGCAAGTAGCCAAATAGCTAATCTCTTCTAATTCTAATAGTAATAAACGCAAACGCCAAAGTAGTAAAGAAAGAAAACATCGCATACACAAGGGCAGGTTTGGTCATTGGGGCATTGTGCATCAGAGTGCCCGCTACGAATATTGCCAAAACTGTGTTTTGCAACCCTACCTCTATACTAATAGTAGTAGATTGTATACCCGATAGTTTGAAGAGTTTAAGGGCTATAAAATAGCTAAGTATCATCGAACTAAGGTGCATCAGTAAGGTAGTAGGCAATAAGCGTATAATTTCATCTACTGATATGCCGCTCCCCCCAGATTCTTCCCCTGCAAAGAACTTGATAAGGAATACTACCCCCAATAAGAGGGTATTAATTACTTTTAGCGGAAACTTAATACGATGAGCTATATTAGGAAAATAGCGATTGAAGAGCAAACCTAAAGTAGCTGGGATAATAACTATTTTAGTCACCTCCCACACAGTATTAAGAATAGGCAGCGATACTTCAGTATGCCCTCCCATAAAGGCAGCTACCGCCCAATTCGATAATACAGGTATAGAGACCAATATCAGCAGACTATTGATAGAAGTAAGAGCTACTGCTAAAGCTGTATCTGCTTTGATGAGATAGCTAATAAAGTTAGAAGTAGTACCCCCAGGACAGATAGCCACGATAATAAGCCCTACTTTTTCAGCAGGCGAAAGGTCGGCTACAGCAGCAATAATAAAAGCACAAATAGGCAAAAACACCATTTGCAAGAAAAGCCCCAAATAAAGGGGCTTTGATTTTCTAAATATATTTTCGAAGTCAGCAAAGCGCAACGAACTGCCTATCGCAAAGGTGATAAGCATCAGCACTGCTGAGAGTAGGTAATCAATAAAACTCATATTCTATATCTTTTTCATTGTTTTGAGTGGCAAAGATACGAAACTATTAATAATTAGCAAATTAATAATTGACTACCTGATGTATAAAAATCCTTTTTTCTCTTCTAATGTATTATTTTTGTAGTATCGCAGTATATAGAAGTAGGTACCTGCCAATGCCTTCTTGCCTATTACGTTTTTCACATTAGCATAACCTCTAAACACTTCATTCTTACCATAGTCAGGGTTTTCATACACTTTTAGTCCCATTTCATCAAAAATAATCACATAGATAGGTCTGTTTTCATCTGTATTCTCTACTTTAAAATAGTTATGAGAATTATGAGTTGAAACCCCATTATAAATAATTACCTCCGAAACCTCAGGGCTTATTCCCGTTGGAGTAGTTACAGTCGGTGTACTTACTGTTGGTGTACTTACTGTTGGACTACTCACAGTCGGTGTAGTTACTGTAGGCGTAGTTACAGTTGGTGTAGTTACGGTCGGAGTGCTTACTGTTGGCGTACTCACAGTTGGCGTACTCACAGTTGGCGTACTCACAGTTGGCGTACTCACAGTTGGCGTACTCACAGTCGGTGTACTTACCGTTGGAGTAGTTACAGTTGGAGTAGTTACAGTTGGAGTACTCACAGTCGGTGTGCTTACCGTCGGAGTAGTTACCGTTGGAGTACTTACTGTTGGGGTACTCACAGTCGGTGTATTCACAGTCGGTGTACTTACCGTTGGTGTACTTACCGTTGGACTACTTACAGTCGGTGTACTTACTGTTGGAGTACTCACTGTTGGTGTGCTTACCGTTGGACTACTTACAGTCGGTGTGCTTACCGTTGGAGTAGTTACCGTTGGCGTACTCACAGTCGGAGTAGTTACCGTCGGAGTAGTTACCGTCGGAGTAGTTATAGCAGGATTAATAGTAATTACCTGTACATAACGATTTTGGTTATGAGCATTATCCTCTACAAACCATACATAGGTTACCTCTTTCTTTTTACCATTTTCATATTTACTACTTTCACTAGAATCTACTCTCAAAAGACCATCGCAGTTATCAGTAGCTGTAAGGTTTTCTTTGAAAGGCACCTGATCCTCACTCTTCACTATCATACTTTTAGGATAGGACGAAAGTTCTGGCTTCTGAGTATCTCTTAGCAAAATTTGCTGAGTGTGCCGAATTGGCAATGCATTATCAGCATATGCTATCCAAGAACGAGTGAGTTTATAAGCTTTTTTATCCCCTTCAGTCATTTCTTCTTCATAGTCTATACGGATATTATCAGCTCCTTCTGCCTTTACCTCAGCTTTTTCAGGTATCTCACTTTTACATTGTACGTGCATATCTTTAGGCAAGTCTCCTACAAAATGCAAACTATTAATAGGAGCTTCTTTTTCGTAATAGATAAATTGCTGAGCTGTTACCTTATCGCCGCAACCATTAGTAGCTATCCATTGACGCAACAGATAGGTATCGTGAGGTTCTTCCGATAGAACTATATTGATACGTCCTCTTTTACAATAGCTTTCAGCTGTAACATTCGGAGCTGGAGGGATAGCATTTTTCTTCACTGTTATAGTAGGCTCTGGCAAATTTTTAAAGGTAATGTCAGGGCTGTGCATATCTAAAGTGCTTGGGGGATCAGTGTGCACTGCATAGGCAATATGGTCAATTACTTCTATTTTGAAAAGTCCTTCTACATAAAGATTACCCCCATTCCAACCTTTGGCTTGCGTCGGGAAAATAACAGTAGCTTTACCATTGTTAGGAATTCCATCAGCTAACACATATTTATAACTCTTTCCATAATCGTCTGAAAAGAGAATGCGCACCTTGCTATCTTCGCCAAAGATATTTTTATCAACTCCCCAAGTGAGGGTAACGTCTTTTCCTCGTTTGTATTTTCCTGCACTACTTTTGCTTACATTAATTATTCTAAAAGGCGTACCTCCTACTATATTCACTTTGGTTTCATACACATCGTAAAGAGGCACATGGGGTTTTCCATTTTTGTAAGCCCCCACTTTGCCATCGCATACTCCTAACCAAAAAGTAAATTCTCCTGTTTCATCTTTATTTGTAAATTTGAAAGGAACAGCTTCCCATTCATTGCTTCTATTCTTTCTATATGGTTGATAAAACTCTATACGGTTAGTCTCTGTAGGTCTGTTAGAAGGAAAACGGGCTTTTCCAAATATCTTAAAGTCAGCTTGGTGCGCCATATAAAGTAGCGGGTCTCCATCAGGGTCGCTGGCTTCTATATCAAACTGAAAGTAAGTATTAGGTGGTAAGGTATAACTCTTTTTCAACTTCGCACGATGTATCACTGGGGCACGATTGTCCGATACCTCTCCGTAGGGTATATTCGCTTGTGGTAGTCCTACCAATTGGGTACGTGCTTTATCGCTATAGTAAGCATCGTGTAGGTTAGTACGGTTGCGAATAGTGTAGATAGAGGGTAATGAGAAGTAAGTACCATAAGGGTCATTAATGTAACTCATTATCGAGTTTCCCCTATCTGGCTCTGTAAATGACGAAGCCGTTTGTCCTCCTATAGTAAAGGTATGTGCTGAACCCAATAGGTGTCCGAACTCGTGTAGAATAATATAAAACTCGTGGTTAGCAATACAACCTCCTTTTAGTTTCCCTGTGATTTCACCCAGATGTGCCAATCCACGATTATCTTTATATACCGAAAACACTATACCAGCATCGTAGTTTTCTTCACCTATCAAGCTGTTAAAATCGCCTGTAGCTCTCTCTACTACCGTTCTTACTGAGGGACGGTCATACACTTCTTTTTCTTTAGTGGTAATAATAAGGCGTGGGTCGTTTACCAATTCAAACTGACAACCTATCTCCCTGCCACACACTTCATTCAGTCCTGCTTGCACTTCTGTCATAAAGGCTTTTACCTTGTTCATATCACTGCGGCAATGTCCTTTGTAAAAACTATAATCTATAAGCATTGCCAAGCGGTACGTTCTCATTACATTAGTGTTGTATAGCACTCGTTTGTCTTCTGATGGCAAGGCTACTTCAGCAAGAGCTACACCTCGGGCTGTAGTGCTTGCTTTTGGGGTAGTAGTGGTACCCATATCTGTATTACACTGCCCATCAGCACAAGTACCACAACTAAACTGACTCTTTTCGGTACTAATCTTTAGTATGCCTTTTTCGGTACTTAGGAAATAAGCCTTTCCTTCGTGCCACACTTCACCTGATATAGTAGAAGGAGCTACAGAAATACTCCCTGCAAAAGCCCCTTGGTGGTAGGCTACAAAGGTGCGAAATCCTTCTTGAGCAAGAGAGTTATAGCGCTCATACCACATAAGGGGTATGCTTTTCCCTTTTACGGGTAAATGCCATTCTACAGCGTTATTTTGCTGAAATAAGCGTATTACAGCCGCTGCGTTTTGTTGTGCGTTTATGGTTCCTATAAATAAAAACCATATTAATAGTCGTAATATTTTCATTTTGCTAAATATTTAATTGTCAATTATTATCTGACATATAAGTATCCTTTTCTGCTTTCTAATTGTCCGTTTTTATAATACGTAATGATATAGAAATACGTACCTGCCAAGGCTTTTCGCCCACCTATTATCGTGCCGACATTAGCCATACCTCTAAACACTTCAGTCTTTCCATAATTATTATTCTCATAGACTTTTAGTCCCATTTCATCAAAAATAACTACTGAAATTGGTTGGTCAGTATCTGTATTTTCTATTCTAAAGTAGTTAGCAGGGTCTGTTGTCGAAACTCCGTTATAGATAATAATCCCTTGTGTTGGACTATTTACCGTCGGAGTACTAACCGTTGGTGTTGTCACTGTCGGAGTACTAACAGTAGGGGTCGTCACTGTCGGAGTACTAACAGTAGGAGTCGTCACCGTTGGAGTACTTATTTGTGGCTTTGGATTTATAGAAATAGTTTGTGTATGCATTGTACTATTACCACAACTATCTGTTGCTTTCCACAAATATACCACCTTATTATTTTCTTTACTTACCAAAGGCGTTACTTGCAATTCTCCTGCACAGTTATCTTTAGCGGTAAGCACTTTAGCTTCAGGCAGAGCAGCTCCTTCTTCTATACTCACATCACTAGGCAAAAGCCCTACAAAAGCAGGAGCTTTATCATCTTTCACTGTGATAAATTGTTCAAAACTTACGGTTGTATTACATTCATCACTAAAAGAGTAAGTACGTTTTAGGGTATAGTAGTTATCACATTTCTTATTAGTTTCTTCTTGTGCAATAGCCTGAGTAACTCTACCGCAGCCGCCTTGCGTCTCTATCTTGGCTGCAGTAGGTATTACATTAGCACAAGCTACTGTAATGTGTTGAGCAGGTAGACTACTTGCTACTAAGGCAAGCGGCGTAGGGGCATTTTTGTTCTTATCAATCATAAAGCCGCCTAGGTGATAAGGTTTAGTGCACGAAAGAGCAAAAGCCAAACCATCTATCACTTCTATTTTGATAACACCTTGCCCTCTTTGTTTACCAAAATGTCCGTGAGTAGTACCTATATTGATGTTGGGGAGTATCACATCGCACGTTCCATTATTATCAGCGGTCTCTTTCAATATGTATTTATAAGTCTTTCCCGAGTCGTCCGATAGCAATATCCTCACTTTACTATTTTTGCCAAAAATATTTTCATCTACTTGCCAATGTAGGGTGAGCATTTGCCCTCCTTTGTAAGTGCGGTTTCGCTCCCAAGTACCATTGTCAAAATCTTGTATTTGAAAAGGTTTTCCTTCAGCTATTTTCACTTTTACTTCCTCCACATCATATTTCACCACGTGGTTGCGGTCAGCTCTGTTATGGTCAGCAGCAGCCAACCAAAAAGTAAAAGTACCAGGAGTATAGTTTAATGGCGAAGTAGCAGCTATAGGTACAAAAGTATTGCGTTCTTTCTCAAACCAAGTAGTCTCAAAGCGAATATTACCATTGGTTTTCCCTTTGTAAGTCATAAAGCGGGCGTTTGATTTAGTAGAGTGAAAACGCCTATCTGCTTGGTGCGCCATATAGGTAATGGTATCATTTTCAGCATCCGTACCTATTAGGTAAAACTGAAAGTAGGTATCTTTCGGAATTACATATTCTTTCTTTAAGTGCGAGCGGTCAAGTACAGGAGGCTGGTTATTACTCTTCACCCCATACACAAGGTTAGAGCCCGTACCTTCCACACGTTTTCCTGCCTCTTGGGTGCGTGCCTCATCAGCATAATAGGCCATTGAGTTTCCTAAAAATCTGCGTATAGTTTCCAAACTTATCAATGAGAAGAAATCACGAGGGTACTCGTGTCCATAACTCATAATAGATTGCCCCGCATCTATTTCTGTTTTGCTCGAATACTGCCCTCCGTTAGAAAAAGTATGGTCTGCCCCAAACATATGTCCTATCTCGTGAGCAATGGTAGATGGTTTTATAGGGCGTGCCGTAGCATTTGCCTTATTATGTTGTTCATAAGCCGAATAAACAGCTGCCATACCATTATATTTCTCCCTATAATCAGTCAGAATAACTGCCAAATCATACTTTTTAGGGTCATAATGTTTGTTAAGGGTAATCGTACCATCATTTACCACATCATTAGCCCGACTACCTCTGCGAAATAGCTGATCTTTTTCAGCAGTAAAAATAAGTGCTTCATCATTTACCAATGTAAAATCTACCCCTACATCATTGCGGTATAATTCATTCACAAAGGCAATGGTAGCATACCAAAATGCCTTAACTCTATTTACATCTTTATAAAAAAATGTCGAATTGTAAATGCTGTAATCTACTGGAAGTGCCAATCGGTAGTGCCTAAATACCCCATCGGTGTGAATAAGAGCATCAGGGTAAAGCGAATTGTATATTTCTGGTTTCTCAATGGGTGGGTCATTCTTATCTTCATTGCCTTCAAAGTATTGTCTGCTTGTAAGACTTTGTTTTTCAGAAGAATTTTGTACGCCACAAGCTTTTGAAGATTGGTCTTTCTTTATGCTAACTACTCCTTTTTCTGAAGTCTCTAACAGATACGAATTGCCTTGATAGAAGATTTCGCCAGTAGCATACTCCTTGCTAAGGGTTATTACTCCTACGAAATGGTCTTGATAATAGCCTACAAAACTACGGAACTCCCGAGGTTGAGAAGTAACTTTTCGCTCTTGCCATTTGATAGGTAACGACGGTGCGTTAGGAAGAGAAACTACCCAGCTAATAGGTTGAGGCTGTGAAAAATAATTGAAGAGTTCTTGAGTTTTTTGTTGCGCATTGGCGGCTTGCAAACCTATAACCAATGCGCAACAATAATATAATATTGCTTTCATTACTGATATTAGTTTGACGGTGCAAAGGTACGAACTAAAAATCAATTAGCAAGCTAATTATTATAATTTTTGTTAATAATATTATTTTATTTAATAATTCTCAGGTCTTTAGAGTAAAACTACCTGACGTACAAAAATCCTTTTGCGGACTCTTGTTTGCCATTTTTGTAGTATTTAACTATATAGAAATAAGTACCAGCTAAGGCTTTATTACTACCTATTACGCTTTTTACATTCGGATAGCCTCTAAATACCTCTCCCCTTTCCTGATAATGGTCGCTTTCATACACTTTAAGTCCCATTTCATCAAAAATAATCACCGAGATAGGACTATTAGGGTCTGTATTCGCTATACGGAAGTAATTATTAGCATCGTCAGTAGATACTCCATTATAAATAACCACTTCAGCAGTATCATTAGGTGCAGGAGGTACTACTTTTTTAGGAGTAATTGAAATGGTCTGAGTGTGTACCGCCTCATTACCACATACATCACGAGCTACCCATTGGTAGATGATTTTAACGCGTTTACCTTCTTCGTTGAGTTCTTCTCTCATTGAACGTTTAACCGTTGGCGCACCAGCACAAGTATCTTCTGCCGAAATACTTTTTTGTAGAGGAATAGGCTCTCCCTCTTCTATAGTAATATCCTGCGGCAGAGTTCCTACAAAAGTAGGCGGTATGTTGTCAGCTACCTTTATGGTTTGAGTATGCGTTAGCGTAG
>NZ_KN390030.1:8746-16740 GCF_000213295.2 Capnocytophaga sp. oral taxon 329 str. F0087 | reverse complement strand
TAAGTCGTTTAGCAGCAATAGGCGAATAGCCGTTAGCTAAATAGTCTGGGTCATCACCATTTAGTTTTTTATCAGCGTAAAGCAGTGCAAGGTTAGTGCCTTGTAGTTTTACACTGAGTTGGCGCAATTTATTTCTCTTTAGAAAATCTCTGCCAAAGGTGTAGCCTATAGAGATTTCTTTCAGGCGTATATTATCACCCTTAGCTACGCGTACATTAGAGTAATCATAGGTGTTGTACGCTTGTATGATGTTGTTATATCCTCCGTAAAGGTCGTACATATAGGTAGTGTAGAGTACCGGTATATTGGTGCGCTGTTCATCACCAGGGTATTGCCAACGGTTGTTGAGTTCGCGAGGAGCTACCCAAAAGTCGTTATAAGAATTGGTCAGCTTGCGCAAGCGTACCACATTGCCATAAGAATAGGTAAATACCACACCTAATGTTAAGCCCTTATAGCTGAATGAGTTACTGAAACTTCCTTTGTCAGTAGGGATAAGGGTGCCTGAGTACTCTAAGAAATCTACATTGCGGTTATCAAAACGGATACCACTCACAGTGCTGTTACCATCACTATCTAAGAAAGTAGGTAAACCCTTATCGTTCAAACCATTAAAAGGTACTGAGAAGATAGAGCGCAGTGGGTAACCTTCTTTAGCAAATCCCGCTACTGATTTAGAACTACTCGAATAGCCTATCATATTACGTACCGTAGGGTTAGTAAGCAGTTTAGTAATTTCGTTTTTAGAGCGTGAGTAGATGAAAGAGGTTTTCCAACTGAAGTCCTTAGTCTTGATGTTGGTAGTCTCTAATCCTAATTCTACCCCGCGAATACGTAGTTCTGCCATATTCCCTTTTTTAGTGATAGTACCTCCCACTCCTTGGGTTACGATGTTGCCTATCAGGTCGTAACTTCTACGGTTAAACCATTCTGCTGATACATTGATGCGGTTGTTAAATAACCCGAATTGGGTACCAAGGTTTAACTCTTGGTTTTTTTCGTAGGTAAGGTCGTGGTTAGCATTATCAACTATGTTTAGCCCAATCTCGCGCTTAGACGAGTTGCGCCAAGGCATATTAGTATAGATTTGCGAAAGTGAGTTGCTAACTGATGGCGAAATGGCGGTAATACCAAATGAAGCTTTAAATGAAAGGTGCGAAAGAGGTTTTAGGCGAGGGAAGAACTTTTCGTTGCTTACACTCCAATTTACTCCTACGTTCCAAGTAGGCATCCAGCGTATATAGCGCGATTCAGCAAATTTGTTAGAAGCATCATAGCGTAGTGTGCCGTTTATAGTATAACGATTGCCAAAGGTATAACTACCATTAGTGAAAAATGCTTGATTGTTGTTTATAGTGTTGTAAATGCTGTAGTAAGAGCTATTTTCTTCTTGTAGTTTTTTGAAAAAAAGATACGTGTAATAACTATAGTTGCCCGAGCCGAATAGCACACCATAATTCTGGTTCTTATCATCGGTATTTTTATAGTTATCCATTTCTACCCCCGCAAATAGCGATACGTTGTGAAGACCGTCTTTAAAACTATCGTTATAGCGCAAGGTAGCACGGAAGCTATTGCCTATAGTAGTACGGTCTCTTCGCTCGCGTATCCCACCTTCAGGTAGTACGATACTTGGCAAGTCGTAAGGGTCATTAGGGTCGTCATATAATCTAGGATTATAGGTGCGTACTAATGAGTTAGGCATTGCTCTGTATGACTGTGCGTAGTTCGAATTTTCTTTAAACTCAGTATTTTGCTGGTTGATGTAGTACCTGATAGCCCCCATCATAGTAGCCTCTACTTTTTTAGTGATTCTATAGGTCAACTCCGCTTGTAGTCTAAGGTTAGCAATGTTAATGTTTTTATAGGCATTATCTATTTCATTGAAGATATTATAAGGAGCAAAATCATTTACGTAGTATTCTTTAGGGTCCATACTGCGCGAGTGCGTTACAGCATAGTCGTATATATCTTGCTTAGGGGTCGTTTCTTTTCTGTATGAAAGGTCAGAAATTACATTCAATTTAAACTTAGAAGATAAGTTATAGTTAGCGTTTAAGTTGCCCGAATATTGGCTTAGTTGGTCTCCTTTTGTCCATCCTGGGTCAAAAAGCCCACTTAATGAGGCGTAGTAAGATGATTTTTCAGTACCTGACGAGAAAGAAAGCGTATGGTTCTGCATTATGCTCGTTTGGAATAGCTCATTAAACCAGTTGGTATTGCGGCGTTCAGCGGCTTGCAAGTAAGCGGTGCGTCCTGCTTCAGTATTGGGTACTACCGAGTTTCCATTGCGGTCTAATACATAAAATAAATCATACATTCGCCCTATGATTCCTTTGTTTTGGGTGATAGATTGGTTTTCTGATTTAAAGTGCCCGCCTCTTATAAGTTCTTGTATTACCGACATTTGGTCTTGCGAGTTCATTATATTATACTCACCATACGTAGGTATAAACCTAAAAGTTGATTCATTGGTATAGGTGATGCTACTACCGCCCGTACTACCGCGTTTAGTGGTGATAGCTACTACCCCGCCTATGGCGCGTTGCCCGTAGATAGCCGTAGCCGAGGCATCTTTTAGTACCTTAAAGCTCTCTATACTTTCAGCGGTAAGCCCTGGTATAGCGGCAGCTATAAGCATTTTAGCATCGTCCGATACTAAGTCTTCAGGTTTTAGGTCTACAGTACCTTGTAGTACCACCCCATTTAGCACCCATAGCGGTTTAGTAGAACCCGATATAGAGGTAGCTCCCCGAGTGTTAGTATTCATAGGCGTCTGGGCCGTAGTTGTAGTTTGCGTAGTGGTTTTAGTAACTGTCTGAGTACCATTAGCTACTGACGACAGTGTTTTTTTAGGTTGCTGGGCAAAGGCTTGTCCTACAGTAGCTAACCACCCGAAAAAAAGCAGTTTGCTTAGTTTTAGTGTATTCATTATTTTAGTTTTAATTTTTATAGTTGTTTTCTTTTAGAAAATAGGTCGCAAATATACGTCATAAAACGTAATAATGCAAATTTTTTTTTCTAATTTGTATTTCACGCCCATTCCACCATCTCGTTTAATGAAAAACAGAAAAATTTTCTCTTTAGCTTTTCTCTATACAAACGATATAGGAACGATACAGGAAGAGCGAAGGCTTAGCGAACAATTACCGAAGGATAAACAACTGATAATAGTCTGTTAAATGGGAAAATTTACTATTTTAACGCCCGATAATAAATAAAGTAGGTCGTTTTTGTAGGTCTACAGAAGTGTGTTTCCATTGGCGAATAGGCAGTGTTCTGATACTTTCAGTAGGTAGTGTCAGGTCGGTAGCTATACACAAAAGGGTGTCAGGTTGCAGCGTCTCAATAAGGTCGGAGAGCAACTGCTGATTGCGGTAAGGCGTTTCTATAAAAAGCTGCGATTGCCCTTCTTGTACTTTTCGTTCCAATATTTTCAAGGTTTTGCGGCGTACTTGTTTGTCTATAGGCAGGTAACCGTTAAAAGCAAAGTTTTGTCCATTAAGGCCGCTCGACATCATTGCTAATAACAAAGACGAAGGGCCTACTAATGGTATAACTCTAAGAGCCTTCTGATGAGCAACTCGCACTATTTCAGCGCCTGGGTCAGCCACACCAGGGCAGCCTGCCTCAGAGATGATGCCAATAGAGTGTCCTTGCAGACAAGGAGCGAGATAAGCCGTATAATCAGGGGTAGATTGGTGCTTGTCAATAACGCTTATCTGTAGTTCACTTTGTGGTTTGTCAGGAGCTATAAGTTTGATAAACTTACGAGCTGACTTTTCGTTTTCAACTACAAAGTAGGTAAGTTCTTGCACCGCTTGGGCTACCTGTGGAGAAAGCACAGTCAGCGGACTTTCACCTAATAAATTGGGGATTAAATATATACTTGCCATTATTTTTTAGCTATAAATTGGCGCAAAGATAAGAAATAATGCCTTATTATTCGTTTTTTTGTGCTATTTTTGTGCCCTAAAAGATGAGTAAGAACAGATGAACGGACTTTATACAAGCGATACAATAGTAGCACTCGCTACCGCTACAGGAGCAGGTGCTATAGGGGTGATACGCCTTTCGGGCAATGAAGCGATTGCTATAGCCGACACTATTTTTAAGGCACACCACGCTAAACCATTAGCAGAGGTCGCAACTCATACAGTGCATTTGGGAATGATAGAAGCAGAAGGTCACCAGATAGATGAGTGTTTAGCTACCGTCTTCAAAGGGCAGCGTTCTTATACAGGCGAGCCAGTGGTCGAGTTTTCTTGTCACGGCAGTAGCTATATCATCGCTCAAGTGATGAAGAGCTGCTTAGCAAAAGGAGCGCGTTTGGCTGAAGCTGGCGAGTTTACTAAAAGGGCTTTCCTTAATGGCAAAATGGCTCTTAGCCAAGCCGAAGCAGTGGCAGACCTTATTGCCTCTGACTCTGAGGCTTCGCATAGAGTCGCACTACAGCAGATGCGTGGAGGCTTTGCTTCTGAAATAGAAACTCTTCGGGGTGAGTTGCTCAACTTTGCTTCGCTTATAGAACTCGAATTAGATTTTGCAGAAGAAGATGTTGCATTTGCTGATAGAGATAGTTTCAAGGCGCTTCTCAGCCATATCAAGCAGACGATTACGCAGTTAGTAGCTTCTTTTTCAGTAGGGAATGTACTCAAAAACGGTATGCCGGTAGCTATTGTGGGTAAGCCCAATGCAGGTAAATCTACTTTGTTAAATGCATTGTTGAATGAAGAGCGTGCCATAGTGTCAGATATAGCAGGCACAACGCGCGATACCATAGAAGAGGTACTGCATATAGGCGGTATTGCTTTTCGCTTTATAGATACAGCAGGTATCCGAGAGACGCACGATGCTATCGAAGCTATAGGAGTACAACGAGCTAAGGAAAAGATAGCCAAGGCACAAATAGTTATTTTCCTCTATAATCAGTATGATGACACAGTAGCCGATGTAGTAGCATTTGTAAAAGAGCACTACCGCGAAGGAGTGTTTTTTGTATTGGTACACAATAAAATAGATCTATATACTGAAGGGGTACACACTTTTGATGAGCAGGTGCGTCACGCTTTAGTAGGCTATAATATAACATTGCTAACCCTATCAGCTAAAGAGCGTGTATATTTAGAAGAGTTGAAACAATCGCTTACTAATTATGCCCAGCAAATCAATAAGGCAGCAGCAGGCAATACAGTAGTAACGAACCTACGGCATTACGAGGCACTACAGCAAGCACTCACGGCAGTCGAAAGGGTAGAAGAGGGGTTAGCATCAGGACTTTCAGCCGATTTGTTGGCTATAGACATACGCGAAACACTTTACTATTTAGGTAGTATCACAGGGGCAGTAAGCAATGATGAGGTACTAGGAAACATATTTTCGAAGTTTTGTATAGGTAAATAGTTTGTAATTTAAATTTGTTATAATATGGATAAACCTTCTGTAAAAAAAGGAATACGTACAGTGGTGGTAGCTATGCTACTTATTTTAGTACCACTGTTTTCATTGTTGGTGTTAAATGCCTCTTACGAAGCACTCTACCTATTCTTTGGTGGGTTGGTCATTAGTGCGATTCTGGTAGTTGGTTTTTTAGTTTACTATAGCTTTTACTACCGCTGGGCACGATGGTGTATGGGGGGTATAGGCGCCTTTCTGCTTTGGATACTTGTTGTAATCTATCTTGATGATATAAAAAAAGTATATTCTGATTGGTCAATCCCCGATAAGTATGCACGCTATAAAATATTAGAATACGAAACTTCTTATCGCGAACAAGGTAAAGAAATACAGTTTCTGATGGAAGATGATGTATATAATTATTATTTTCTAAACGCTAAGAACGAATTAGTATGCTTTGATCATTATTTAGGAGCTATGTACAAATATGATATAGGCGGAAGAATGATAGATAAATTTATATCTGAAAAGCTAGAAAATCACACACGTGAAGGATTTTTCTTAAACTATTACTTTGTCAATACTATTCGCAATTTTTATACCTCGTGGGCTATTGATGGTGATACACTAATGAAGCCCATTACTTTTGTAGAAGGTTCTGATAAGTGGAGTGCCAAGCAGCGTTTAGAGCACCTCAATATAGTAAAAGAAAAAGCTGAATGTTATATGTTAAAAGAAATAATAATATATGACGACGATGTAAGTGCAGCCCTCAACAAAGATAAATTAGGTGCTAAGGTAGTATATAGGCAAGACCAAAAATGGCAGTTTTTCTATCTGTCTACTGATAGTTTTGGAGATCTCTCTGTCTATTCATTACGAGAGAAAGGCTTAGAAAAGGGCTGGAATAATAATTTGTTCATTGATATAATGGATACAGGACAAAAGACAGAGAGTCATAAAAGAGGAATGATACGTCCGCAATATATTAGTTATGACGGTGAAAATCAGTATTATGACTTAGTGATAGACAATGTGACTTTTAGACTGAAAAATACACCCTATTATTATGATAACGGTAATAGAGAAGTATTTATGCAAAAGGAAACCCTCTACTGGAAAGATAAAGAGGCAAGTACAGAATCATTAGGTGACTATGAGGTGTATCAGAATGTACATTTGTACTACAAACTGCTAACAAATAGTAATAAACTCTATATCATTAAGTAATTTTTTTGCTACTTTTGCCCCGCTAAAAAATAAAGAAATGAAAAATACTTTACTGATAAGCCTACTGATAATAGGTAGTAGCGCAGTAGCACAAGAAACAACTACTATTGATACACTACAAGAGCCTCCAAGAGAAGAAGCTGTGATAAGCAAAAAACTACTATTAGAGCGTGCCCTTTCAAAAAATTGGGAACTCGACCGCGAAGACCAACGGGGTACTTTTAAGTTTGTAGACTATATGCCTATGTATGTGATGCCGTTTCGTTTTACCGATGTGCCTACTGAGCAACCCCAGAGCCTTAATCCAGACCGCCCTGTACCTGAGAGGCGCGATTATCAGCATATTGAAACTAAATTTCAGGTGAGCCTTAAGGCTAAGATTATGCAAGATGCTTTTGGCAAAGGCGATGTATGGGTAGCTTTCACACAGCAGGCCTATTGGCAGATGTATAATGGCAAACTATCGCGTCCTTTTAGAGAGATAAACTATGAACCAGAGCTTATTTTTACTTATCCGTTGAATCTTTCAGCAGGAGATTTCAAGATGAAAATGATAGGGCTTTCTGTCAATCACCAATCTAATGGTAAAGAAGCTGCTCATTCGCGCAGTTGGAACCGCTTTATACTGATGGGTATTTTTCAGTGGAATGAGGTGCTAATAAATGCGCGTTTTTGGAAACGTTTTACTGAAAAGCCTCGCGAAGACGATAATCCCGATATAGAGAATTACATAGGTAGATGCGAGCTCTCCTTGATTTTTCCTTTCAGAAAGAATGCCTTTTCTCTAAAGCTCCGCAATAATCTGAATCTCAACCATAATCGAGCGCATATAGAGTGTAATTGGATATATCCTCTTAGCCGAGATTTACGCATTGCTTTGCAAGCCTCCCACGGTTATGGTGATTCGCTGATAGACTATAATTACAAGCAAACAGTAGTGGGTGTAGGATTTACCTTCTTGAGTTTATAATGGTTAAAAAATATAAAGTTTCTTACAAAAGTAGGAAACTTTTTTTGTTTATTAAGTTTTTTTATACTACCTTTGTCCCCGAATTCAAGATGATTAGCAATTGGTAAATTGCTAATTAGCAAATTGACAAATTAATATAAGTATGAAAGAAGAAATAGTAAAGCGCGCACTGAATGATTTTATGCAGTATGGGTTTAAAACCTTTACAATAGACGATTTAGCAAGCAAAATGGGAATATCAAAAAAAACGCTTTATGAGCACTTCCCTTCTAAAAACGACTTAGTAGAGGCAGTATTAGATTATGCCTTAGATATGAGTTGCAAAGATGTAGAAGCTTTTGTACAAGGTGATGGCTCGGTAATAGAAAATGTATACCGCAATCAGAAAAAAGTAAAA
>NZ_KN390030.1:7531-8100 GCF_000213295.2 Capnocytophaga sp. oral taxon 329 str. F0087 | reverse complement strand
ATCAGAAAAAAGTAAAAGAGATATTCAATATCAATAGTGACCGTCCTATTTGGGAACTTCAAAAATACTACTCCAAAACCTACGAGCGTATGGAGATAGAATTTGCTAAGTCTGATGCGCGTTTTATAGATAAACTCTTAGAAAAAGGTTGGAAAGAAGGACTTTTTAGAGAGGATATCAATGTAAATTTTTATAAAACCTTTTACTCTAGTGTACAACGTTTGCGTTCTGTTGCCAACACTTTTCCTGAGAGAGAATTTCCTTTTTGGGATACTATTTATACCCTTATGGAGTATTTTTTCAGGATAGTGGTAAACGAAAAAGGTATGAAAGAATTAGAGCGCGTATTGCAGCTTAAAAATGAAAAATTAATATAAAAAAAGCTTGTTTAAAAGCCTATCTAACATATAAAAACAAATATCAATGAAAAGAATCATTACAACTATTTTGCTGTGTGCTACAGCAATTTCTTTTGCACAACAAAAAGAACTTACGCTAAAAGATGCAATACATTACGCTTTAGAACACAAAGCCGATGCTGAGAAAGCGCGCTTAGATGTGAAGAAGAG
>NZ_KN390030.1:0-6865 GCF_000213295.2 Capnocytophaga sp. oral taxon 329 str. F0087 | reverse complement strand
TGAAGAAGAGTGAATACCAGATACAAGAAGTACGTGCTAATGCACTGCCTAACCTTGCAGCTTCAGGTGGTATGGTATACAACCCTAAGTTACAAGCCACTTATATTGATGGTAGTACCTTTGGTATACCTGGTGGTGGCCCTTTAAAAATGGAAATGGGACAAAAATGGTCAGCTAATGCTGAAGCTAAACTTACTCAAATGCTCTTCAGTCAAGCTGTATTTATGGGGCTTAAAGCAGCACGCACTACTCACGAGTTTTATCTGCTTAATCAACAACTTACTGAGAATGAGATTATCGAAAAGGTAGCTAAAGCCTATTATCAGGTATATCAAACCCGTCAGATGTTGCAAAATGTAGAAGCAAACCTAGCCCTTACCGAGAAGACAGCAGGGGTAGTAAAAGGTCTTAACGAAGCTGGTTTAGCTAAAAAAATAGACCTAGATCGTACCACAGTAGCGCTGAATAATCTTAAGTCTGCAAGACAGCAAGCCCTTAACGGACTACAACTCTCTGAAAATGCTCTCAAATATATGATAGGAATGCCTATGAATGAGCAAATCATACTTCCTAAAGATGGTTTTGAAGCTAATTACGATCTTGCTTTTGCCAAAGGAGGCACTAACAATCGCATAGAGTTACAAGTCCTCGAAAAACAGAAACAACTTTTGGATATCAATGTAAAGGTAAAACGTGCAGCTCTCTATCCTTCTTTGATGTTACAAGCTACTTATGGTTATTTAAGTATGGGGCCTAAAATGCCAATTATTTATGGTAAAAAGGATAAAGTATATGGGGCTGATTATTCGTCTATTACGTTAGGGGTTAGTGTACCTATTTTTTCAGGTTTTGGCACTACAGCTAAAATACGCCAAGCTCAGATAGAAAGCCAAGCTTTAGAAGCTACCCTCAAAGACACCCACCTCGCTATGGATTTGGCTTATGAAAATGCTCATAGCCAACTAAATAATAATCTACTTACAATAGATTCACAAAAAGAAAATGTAAAGTTAGCTGAAGAAGTGTTGCTCAATACGCAGAATAATTACCAGCAGGGCTTAGCTTCTCTCACCGATTTGTTAGATGCAGAACGTTCTTTGTCTGATGCAAAGAATAACTATACAAATGCACTTTTAGATTACAAGTTAGCAGAAATAGAGTTGCTCAAATCGCAAGGGAAGTTAGATACTATAAAATAACTACCTAAGTAAAGACAATAAAAAAAGCTATCCTAATTAGGATAGCTTTTTTTGTACCTGAGGAGGGAATCGAACCCTCACTCCGAAGAACACGAGTTTGAGTCGTGCGCGTCTACCAATTCCGCCACTCAGGCCTGCTCTTTAAATCGGTTGCAAAGGTACATAACTTTTTTTAATATGCAAAAAAAAGAGCAACTTTTTTGCATATTATTTTCTAACTACTTATACTTCAATACTTACTGATTGGTTTTTCACTAATGTATTCTCTTCAAAATAGAAGTCTATACGCCCTAAATTGATGCCATAGCACCCTACTTGGTTTACTAAAGTAGTATTGCCGCTTCTGTTAGTTACCAAGGTAGGACGGTCTAAGAAAGTGTGTGTATGTCCTCCGATAATAAGGTCTATATGCGAAGTTTGGGCAGCTACTTTTAGGTCATTTACCTTTTTAGGGTTATCTTTATAGTCATAACCTATGTGCGAAAGACAGATAATAAGGTCACACTTTTCTTCATTGCGTAATTTTCGCTCCATATCTTGTGCTATTTCTATAGGGTCAAGATATACAATTTCCCCATAATTCTGTTTAGTTACCAATCCTTCCAATTCAACACCAATACCAAAAACTCCTATTTTTATACCATCTACTAAGTATATTTTATAAGGTTTTGTATGCCCGTTGAGTATTGTGTTGCTTACATCGTAGTTCGAGATGATAAAATCAAATTTAGCGTGAGGCAGTTGGGCATAAAGTCCTTCTAAGCCGTTGTCAAAATCGTGATTGCCTAATGTGGCAGCATCATATCGCAACATCGACATTACTTTAAACTCCAATTCTCCTCCGTAAAAGTTGAAATAGGGCGTTCCTTGAAAGATATCACCGGCATCAAACAGCAGCGTATTAGAGTTTTCTTTTCTAATGCGTTCTATCAGTTGTGCTCTACGGGCAGCCCCTCCCTTATTGGGGTTAATGGGGTCATTTAGGGGTAGAGGGTCTATATGGCTATGAGTGTCATTAGTATGCAAAATAGTGATATGCTTTGCATTATTAGGCTTCATAGATAGCGAGCCAAGTCCTCCTAAGCCTACAAGTAGAGAGGAAGCTCCTATATTTTTAATAAATGTTCTTCTTTCCATAATAATTCTAAGGTTTGTATTCAAAACGGTGGTCTTCTTTAGCGTCTATCACGTCTGTTTGTTTAAAGTAATCAATCAATACGTTGCGTATTTTATAGCCGGTATCCTCTTTTTGTATAGGGTTGCCGAAAAAGTACATAGCATCACCACCGTTGAATAGGTAGTCTGAAGTAGCTACTCTGTAGGTGGCGTTGGGGTCAAAAGGCTTACCATTAATGGTGAATTGTACAATTTTTCCATCTTGGGTTATTTGCAGAGCTACCTGTTTAGAGAGAGGGTGGGGGAGGCGGTGCTTGATAAGGTAATCAACTAATTCTTGCACTTTTTCACCTTTCATTGTTACGATTACTACCTCGTTTTCAAATGGCATAAGGGCGTAGGCATCTCCCACTGTTACCGGGCCTTTAGCAAGGTCAGCGCGAATGCCACCCCAGTTCATCAGCACAAAATCAATATCGTTACCTGTGCGTTTTTTATAAATAGGCGATACAATTTCGTAAGTAGTATCACCAAATAGGTTAGAGATAGCAGTATTTAGCCGTGGGTGTTTACGGTCTTTCACTAAGTCATTTGCATTTTGGCTCAGCACTTTGCTCATTTCTTCCTCTACGTGCTTCCTATAGGGCATAATAAACTTATCTACCTGATTTAGAGAGGGTATAGTATCGGTAATTACTATATTTTTTGCTGTTACTTTTGTCAATTCTGGTTTGTTGATATGGGCAGCGCAAGCACTGAGAAGCCCTATCGCAATCAATGACACGATGAAGTAATGATTTAATTGTTTAAACTTTCTCATAAATAATCTTTTAAATTTAAAATTTATTGTTACCTTTGCAATCACACGCAAAATTACAAATATTTTGGAAATAGTAAAGAATTATTATATAAAAAATAAAATTGGCAAGAATTTTAAAGCTTTGGATAATTATAATAAATTGTTAAACAATGAATTAACCAAAGTGGGCTGTATAGTGGATATGGACGTTGTAAAAGATGTTAATCCGCTTTTGGGGCTTATTAAGTATTATGCCATACGTCCCGAAAACTATATCATTTTAGGGTATAAACGTGTATCAGAAGAAACACACGCTAACGGTACACCTATTCTCATTGATAAAGAAATCAATTGGCAGGGCAAAATACGCAATTACCACGCCGACCGTTTGGCTGAGCAGGAGTACGATTTGCTTATCAATTATTTTAATGAACCCAAGCTGCCATTGTTGCTGCTTTCTTCGTCTATCAAAGCCAAATTGCGCATTGGTTTCCAAGGTATTGACTTACAATATAATGATATAGTCATCGGTTGTACCCCTAATCAGGAAGCCGTATTCGTAAACGAAGTGAAAAAAGTTTTAAGTACAATTATTCATAAATAGAAAAATTATGACAAGCCAACTAAAAGGGACAGGTGTTGCCCTAATTACACCTTTTACTGCCGATGGGCAGGTAGACACTAAGGCATTAGCCAATATAGTGAACTATGTGATTGACGGTGGGGTAGAGTTCATAGTAGTTTTAGGTACTACTAGCGAAGCTCCTACACTTACTAAGGAAGAAAAAAAGATAGTGCGCAGCACTATTATCGAGGCAAATAAAGGGCGTTTGCCTTTGGTCTTAGGTATCGGTGGTAATAATACGCAGAATGTAATTGATGAAATCAAAACTACCGATTTAACTCATTTTGTAGCGATACTCTCGGTTACACCTTATTATAACAAACCTTCGCAAAATGGCTTGTATGCACACTTTGCGGCAGTAGCTACAGAAACTCCGTTACCTATAATTCTTTATAATGTACCAGGACGTACAGGAGTATCACTTACAGCTGAAACGATACTGCGTTTAGCTAATGATTTCGAGAATATAGTGGCTGTAAAAGAGGCTTCTGGTAATTTGCAACTCGATATGAATATCTTCAAAGATATGCCTGCTAATTTTACCTTCCTTTCTGGTGATGATGCTACTACGCTACCTTCAGTATATATGGGGGGTAGTGGAGCTATTTCAGTGATTGGCATTGCTTATCCAAAAGAGTTCTCAGAAATGGTGCGCTTAGGCTTACAAGGTAAGACAGTCGAAGCTAATAAATTGCACTATGCATTAATGCCTAAGATGGCTGCCGCTTTCAAAGAGGGTAATCCTACAGGTATCAAAGCTATTTTAGCAGCTAAAGGCTTATGTCAGCCTTATGTGCGCTTGCCATTAGTAGAGGCCTCTGAGGCGTTAAAAGAAGAAATAAAAAGGATTGAAGTCTAATTCATAATTCAAAATTCATAATTGATAAAGCGGTTTGAAAGTTAACTTTCAAACCGCTTTATTTCATTTAGCTGAGGGGTGTCAAGCTCGTAAATATCGTTCTTAATAACTACCTCTCCGTTGTTATCTACCCAAGCGGTGTAGTAGATAATGTTTACCTTATATTTAGTCTTCAGTGCAATGCGATACTGACTTCTTTTAGTATTTTGCATCGCTTCAGTTACTTTTTCTATTGTCCAAGGAGTCTGGCTCTCTTCATTTTTTAGTAAATGATAGGCAAGTTCCGAAGGATTTTGCACCCGTATACATCCGTGACTCAAGGCGCGGTAATCGCGGTCGAAAAAGTGCTTAGAAGGGGTATCGTGTAGGTAGATACTCATACCGTTAGTCAAGATAAACTTTACTAAGCCTAACGAGTTGTTGGCTGAAGGGGCTTCTACAAAGTAGAATCCTCTCTTATGTACAGCTGGGTCATTCCAATTTACTTGGGTAGGGTCTACTTTTTTACCATTTTCATACATCGTATAACCGCGATTTTTGTATTTTTCGGGGTTAGCTTGCGATACTATTTGGGGTATCATTTCTTTTTTGATGATACTTTGCGGTACTGACCACGTAGGTCTGAACTCCACATACTGTATAGTGTCCGTAAAAATGGGGGTAGAGGTAGCCGATTTTCCAACTACTACTCTCGTTTCAAATAGTACAGAGTCCTTCTCAAATAGCAAGAGCTTAAAATCAGGAATATTTACAATAGCATAATGATCTCCTAAGTAGTTGTTAAACACCCGCATACGCTCCATATTTAGCTTTAGTAGGTCGCGTGTTCTTGTATCGTTCATATTGATAAAGTAGAGCGTTTGTTTGCCCAATACTCCGTCAGGGGTAAGTCCTTTACTCTCTTGAAAACGCTGTACAGTGCGTATTAAAGTGCTATCTACAGTCTGTGGGTCAGCTTCTGCTATAGCTTCAAAACCTTTTTGTTTAAGTCCTTTGCGCAACTTTTCTATTACAGGGGCAGTATAGCCGTATACGAAATCTTTAAAGTTTGCAAAATCAATAGTCTCAGCAGAATCAAGTGTTTGTTTTTTTAGCAGAACGTATTTCTCTCTCATCTGCTGATATTGCTTACTTTGGGGTAATAAACCGTTAATTACAGTGCTTAGAGGCTGCTTATCATCTATGTTTAAAAGTAAATCTACATTTTTCCTTTTACTTTTAGGAGGAATCCACGAGTGATTGCCATAGTTTTTTCTGCTAAGTCGCCCTTTGCTGAGGTGTTGTGTTAGTAAAAAGAATGAAGCAGTGATTTCCTTGTCTAAATTAGCCTTGTATTCATCTGATAATTGGTGGGTATAAGCACTGTCTACCGCCTTTGCTAAGGCATTGCGCCTATAAGTCTCAGGGTTTAGTCCATCGTTGGTAATGCTGTCTAATACGCTGAGATACTCAGCAAACAGCCGCGAAGGCATATCTTGGTACAGCCAACGTGTTTTATTTCCATTTTGTGTGTAATAGTTATAAGTATCTGATTGTACACCTTTCTTTTGGTCAGCATCAGCTATAAATAGTTTTTCAAAGGTAGCAGCAGAAGTATCTACGCCAATGGTTAGCGCTTCTTTATAAATCTCTTCTCCCGTGTCTCTTAAGGATGAATCGGGGTGCGAAGCAGGATTTTTCTTACAGCTTTGCAGCAGTAAAAAGGTAGTAAGTAGTAACCAAATCGTTTTTGCGTTTCTCTTGTTCATATCAAGCAATTGTGTAATTAGCACGCAAAGGTATTCTTTTTTTCTAAAATAACAAAATTAGTGCCATAAAAAAAACGCTGCAAGCCATAAGCCGCAGCGATTTTTCTTCCTTTTCTCTGTTATACTATGCAAGCATAGTTACAGGGTTTTCAATATATGATTTCAGTGTTTGTAAGAACTGAGCACCGGTAGCACCGTCTATAGTACGGTGGTCGCACGCAAGGGTTACTTGCATAGTGTGTCCCACTACTATTTGTCCGTTTTTCACTACTGGTTTTTCGATGATAGCACCTACTGAAAGGATTGCTGAGTTAGGCTGATTGATGATAGAGGTAAATACATCTACTCCAAACATACCTAAGTTAGACACTGTGAAAGTACTTCCTTCCATTTCGGCAGGAGTTAATTTCTTGTTGCGTGCCTTACCAGCTAAGTCTTTTACTAAAGCACCTATTTGGGTAAGCGTTAGCGTATCAGTAAATTTGATTACAGGTACTACTAATCCGTCTTCTATAGCTA
>NZ_KN390029.1:0-16052 GCF_000213295.2 Capnocytophaga sp. oral taxon 329 str. F0087 | reverse complement strand
AACGTATGATAGATTACTATAAAACTTTAGAGGTTAGTAAAACAGCTACTCAAGATGAAATCAAAAAAGCATATCGGAAGTTAGCACGCAAATATCACCCTGATATGAACCCTAATGATAAGAATGCTGAACAAAAGTTTAAAGAAATTAACGAGGCAAACGAAGTACTTTCTAATCCCGAAAACCGTGCTAAATATGATAAATATGGTGAACACTGGCAACACGGCGAAGAATACGAAAGAGCACAACAACAAGCACAAGGCGGGTTTGGAGGCTTCGCACAAGGCGACTTTCAAGAAGGTGACTATTCTGATTTCTTCCGCAATATGTTTGGCGGTCGTGCAGAAGGCTTCGGTCGTGGGTATGGTAGTGCAGCAGGCAAGTTTAAAGGACAAGACATCTATGCCGATATGCAACTTTCTTTGCGAGAAGCCGCTGTTACTCAACAACGTACTTTTTCAGTAAACGGTCAGAATATACGTATTACTGTACCAGCAGGAGTATATGAGGGGCTACAAATAAAGCTAAAAGGACACGGGCATCAGGGTTATAACGGTGGGCCTAATGGCGATCTATACATTACTTTCCACATAACACCTGATAATCAGTTTGAACGTGATGGAAATGACCTGAAAACCACTGTTAATATCGACCTTTATACAGCTGTGCTTGGTGGTGAAGTGCTAATTGAAACTCTTAACGGCAAAGTGAAAATGAAAGTGGTTGCCGAAACCCAAAACGGTACTACTGTACGCCTAAAAGGTAAAGGTATGCCTATCTACAAACAAGAAGGAGCTTTCGGTGACCTATTCGTTAGTTACCACGTCACTCTGCCCCAGAATCTCACCGATAAACAAAAGGCATTATTCGAACAACTTAAAAATTCATAGTTATGGAAGAAAGAATATCTAAAGAAGAAATAATCCGTTTGTACAATATAGAAATCTCATTTTTTAACGACCTGGTATCAAGCGGACTTATACAAACAGAGGTAATTGATAACACTACCTATCTGCATTATGACCAGCTTTCTGCTTTCGAGCGTTTTACTAACTGGCATTACGACTTAGAGGTAAATATGGCTGGCCTCGAAATTATTCATCATCTACTCCAACAGATAGAAGCACTTAAACATTAAATAATAATAAAATAATAAGGGGTGAGTTGTTATTCACCCCTTATTATTTTATTATTACAATTTAAAAAGAGCTTCTGCATTTTCGCGAGTTTTATCAGCTACTGCTTTTAAGGGGACTCCCTTATAGTGTGCTATAGTTTGTGCTACATATGGCAAAAAAGCGGGCTCATTGCGTCTTTGCTGATGGTACGACAACTGACGTGTTGGCACATTCTTAGGCATCATAAAAGGTGCATCTGTCTCTATAAGCATACGATCTAAAGGTACATAACGTACTACTTCTTCTAAAGCTGCAAATCTACGCATATCGGTTATAGCACCGGTAAAACCTATGTAATACCCCATTTCTAAATAAGTTTTTGCCTCTTTTAATTGTCCCGTAAAGCAATGCACTACCCCTTCAGGCAATGAAGAGTGCTCCTTAAGTATGGCTATGAAACGATCGAAAGCAGCTCGTTCGTGAAGAAAGAGCGGTTTTTGCACCTCTTCAGCTAATGACAATTGTGCGTGAAAGCAGCTTTCTTGCACTGGACGAGGCGAAAAATCGCGGTCGAAGTCTAAGCCACACTCGCCTACCGCTACTACCTTTTTCTCTTTGAGCAATGCCGCTAATATCTTGATACTCTCAGCGTTCATCGTCTTAGCATCGTGGGGATGAATACCCGCAGTAGCAAATAGCGTTTCAGGGTATTCTTTAGCTAAAGCCAAAGCTTCCTTACTGCTTCGCACACTCGTTCCCGTGAGTAGTATCTGCTCTACCCCTGCACTTATTGCCCTATCTATTACTTCATCATACTCACCTGCAAACTGCTTATTAGTGAGATTGATACCTATATCTATATACATTTCTTTTTAATTACGAGTTGTTAATTGCAAAATGAGGCAGCCTATGGCATAGCTTAGTATATCGCCCCACGAAAAGTGATTGCCTAATATGATATACCCTAAACTTCCTTTAGTAAATCCTAAATAAGTGGCTACTCCAAAATATTGCAATACTTCTACTAATACCGCAAAAAGAAAAATACCCCCTATCAGCTTGCTCTTGTTTCTGACTTTTACTACCGAAAGCACTAAGCAATACAATAATATCACCACTAATACATCGCCTATATAGCTCCTTATAAAACCTATGCGACTGAATACCGTAGCGATAAGAAATTCTATACCTAATAAGGCTAATGCCCATAATGCGTATTTCTTGTTAAATTTTATTCTCATTTTAAATGTTAGTCGTTGTTAGGAAACGCATACCCCATTCCTCTGTAATTATCAAAGGTTGCCCCTGCAGGTATAGGCATATCTAAGCCTCCGTAAGCTGACCAGTCCCAGAGGAAGGTCTCATCATCGGTTACTTGCTTGGTATAAGGTTCTTTCTTCTTCCCATTCAAAGGTAAGTAGAACAGCAAATCAGAGTGTGCTGACTGTAGGTGCCATAGCTTATCAACTACCTCGCGTGGTGTAAGGGCTCGTTGCCAAAATCGAACTTCTCTGATAAGTTGTTTGCTACCAGCTATCGTCAGCTGATTGAGAGACAAAGTCTCACCCTTTATTTGCTCTTGAGCAAGTAGCTCGCCATTGACATATACCCTAAGCGTATGGCTATCATAGCTCACTGAAAGGGCATACCATTTGTTAGCAGCTGCCTGCAAACGCTCTTTAGAAACAGTTAGTGTTCTTTCAGCCCACTTTACTTGCAATTGTTGTGCCGCAAAGCCGACTGATAGTGTGTCATTAATAGTTATCAGAGGTGTATTATCGGCTATAGTAGGCAGATTTACCGTAAATTCTAACGTCCAGCGGGGGAGCTTTTCTCTAAGTAACCCTGATTTAGTAGCATCTGTAGTACCCATACGCAGTACTTTAGCCCTTACCTCTTGGCGTACGATGAGCAAGAGCCGGTCTTGTCCGTTTAACACAGGTAGGTTCTTACTGCCTAACAGCTGTAGAGGCAACGCATATACCTCATTCTCATCGGCAAAAGTAAGTCCTTCAAGCGTTAGATTGATAGCTGATTCGCGGTCATTGTGGTCGAATATCACATTATCATCTATTTTGTAGGTCGCTTTAGGCAACAACTTATAGGCAGTGCCGTATTGCGCATTATAGTCGGTAAGAGCCAGTGTATCGCCAACTACTATAGTAGCTGCTGTTATCTCTTCTGAAGGCTGCAACAGCTTAGCTTTTAGCACCTTTATTTCATTTTCTTGGGAAGGTATCACATAGACCTCGCGAGTACTACTACCGTCTAAGTACAATGCTTGACGTGTAGGAGGTGCCAGAGTGGCATCATCTCCTTCGTTTTGGCAAGCCCCTAAAGTAGCTGCCAAAGCAATATATATAAATACTTTTTTCATAACACTTAGAATTGAAAATTAACCTTTAGTCCGTAACTCCTTACACTAGGCAACATAAATAGGTTGTAGCCAGCCTCATAAGTGCCCGTACCTGATACTAGCTCAGGGTCGAAAGGAGCTTTGTTATAGAGCATCAGCACATTGTCGGCTATGAGTGACAGGCTAAAGTCACTAAAGCCTTTTATCATAGAAATCTTATTAAAATGGTACGTAAGTGCTAAGCGTTGCAGGCGTAAGTTAGTAGCCTCATACACATACTTTTCAGTAGGTTTGTGTTGAAAATAATAAGGTGCAGGAATACCTAAAAGATCGTTTTCGGTATCGCGTGCTGTAGCCGAAGCTTGTGAAACCCCATAACGATCTAAATAGCGCTCGGTATCTGATAACACTTCGCCCCCTAAACGCGCTTTTATCCAGAAATCAAAATCCCAATTTTTGTAAGTTATAGCTCCTTTCAATCCAAAAAGCCAATCAGGATTGGTACTGCCTAAGCGTTTGCCATTGGTATCGTATAAGTCGCCTATCTGGTCGCCCTCACGCAGCCTGAAATAGTCATTCAGTATTTGTTCTGTGCCTAATTGGGTTATCTTGTTGCGGTTGGCAGTAGCATTGAGAGCCAATCTATATCTGAAAAGGCTAGAGTTATTTCTATAGATAGCCGATAACTCTATACCTTGGTTTTCTACTTCGCCTGCCTGCGCCCATTGGTAGGTATATACTGAACCATACGGCATAGTTGTTGGCACTAACTGATTGCTGGTGAGAGTGCGGTACACAGCAGCATTTAGCCCTACCTGATCATTCAACCAACTCGTACTAATACCTGCTTCGTAAGAGCGGGTGCGTTCAGGCTGTAGTTTTTCGGGGAGGAAGATGCGTTCATTCCAACCTTTATAGCGAAGAGGGGCTGCTACTTCAGTGTAAAATGCCCATACCTTGGCATTTAGCAAATACTTAATATCTAAGTCGAACATTTTGAGCAAACTGGTAGACAAACCTACTGATGGACTTATAATGGCTTTGCTACTAGCATAAGGATGAGATAATGAGAAGTCTGCTCGCCCTGAAGCGGTTAGCTGTAAATACTTCCACCAGACTTCAGCCAAAAGAAAGGCAGCCCCATTCTTCTGCTGATAATCGAGATGGTTAGGGAGTACCCTCAGTTGTGAAGGAGTTATATTTGCTAGATTAAACTTATTAGGAGAAAGCAGATTGCCTCCATACCCCTCTCTGTTTTGTGCCGTAGCCTGATAGATAGCCCCTGCATAGGTAGTAAACTGTAAATGTCCGTATATCGTGCTTACGTATTTGAGTATGGCATCGGCATATTGCTGTTGGGTACTCTCTTTCTCTGAGGCATAATAACCATTTTCGCCTGCATAAGCTGGTAAGGTAGAAGCATAACGCCTGTCCTCGCGCTTATAGTAGCTATTATCTAAGCTGAAGCGTGTAGTGAGACTGAATCTGTTACTGATATTAAAAAACAATTTGCTCGACAAAAAATAGCGATCTTTGCTCTCAGGGCGCACATTGCGATAGGCCACCCAATAGGGGTTTTGTATATTCTCACCCATATCGGCAGGGGTATCGGCTGTGCCTGACCCAGCATACCAATACTGTTTAGCATAGCCTAAATCGGGGTCATAACGTTCGAAATAACGCTCTTGGGCAAAGTTTTCGCCTCTGGGGTAAAGATAAAGCCCCGCAATAGGGTTGGAAGCGATACCGTGCCCTACTTGGTTGCGCTGAAACTGGTGGGTATACCCCCCTGTGAGGTCTAATACTATATCTTCATTAAGCAACTCGTTAACATTGCGCACCCATATATTATAGCGGTTGTATGCCGTATTGGGTACTATCCCCTTAGTCTGCAATGAACCCACAGAAGCATAAGTGCGGTTAGTGCTACTACCACCTGACAGATTGACTGCCGTCATAGCTTGATAGCCTGTTCGGAAGAAATCTTTGGCATTGAAAGATGAAGGGGTACTGAGCTTGCGCCCCCACGAGGTGTATTGCCCTGCCTCATTGCCATAAGTATTTTGCATTTGGGGCAAATCATACGCATTTTCAAACTGAAGAGAAGATGATAAACGCACTCTAATATCTCGGTTTTGAGGTTTTTGGGTTTGTATAAGCACCACTCCGTTAGCGGCCGATGCACCATAGAGTGCTGAAGCTGAAGCGCCTATAAGTACTCGCACCTCTTTTATGTCTTCTGGATTGAGATCTGAAGGCTGGTCGTATGGCACTCCGTCTATCACGTAGAGCACATTATTATCTGAAAACAAGGAACGCATACCGCGCATCGTCACCCTACGCTCGCCCACTCCTAAGGCGGTGCGCTGCACATTGAGTCCGGCGACCATTCCGTCTAAAGAGCTTACAACATTATCGCTTTGCCCTTGACTGATGTACTTCTGAGTGAAAGCCTCTATTTTATAAGGTATATTACTAGTTTTTTCTATACCTAATGCTATCATTTTTTCCTCAGGAGGTGCTGGGTAAAAACATATTTCCTCTTCTTGCAAAACAACTCCTATCGACACATTTGTATCGCTGGTTTTAGGCACTATTCTACTCACATTTTTGTAGCCTATAACCTTAAACTCTAAGATGCTACCTGCACGTGCTTGTATTGAATACTTACCATCGATGTCGGTAATTATCCCTTGAGTAGTACCTTTTATCACAACAGCTACCCCCATTAAAGGCGTACCGTCAGGCTCTCTGACTACTCCGCTAACAGTTTTAAGTTGCGCGTGCGCCACCCCTGAAAGCCATAGCAAACAAAATATTAACCATCGTACTTTATTTTTCATAATCTTAGCATTTTTAAGTACACGCTACAAATGTACAAAAATTTTCCGAATGAACAAGAAAAAAAGAAAAATATGATCATAAATATTTAGTTCAAACGCACAATTCGAGACTTGAGCTAAGGATAAGCGAAGGATAAGCGAAGGATAAAAGTAAATTTTAGGCTCTTGTATTTCGTATTTCGTATTTATTTATTATCTTTGCCCCACTTTTAAAATAGAATAAAATGTTTGATAATTTAAGCGATAAATTAGAGAAAGCCCTGCATAACCTCAAAGGGCACGGTAAAATTACCGAAATTAACGTAGCCGAAACCCTTAAAGAGGTTCGTCGCGCACTGTTAGACGCCGACGTAAACTATAAAATAGCTAAAGATTTTACCAATACCGTAAAAGAAAAAGCTATCGGTCAGCAGGTACTCACTACCCTACAACCTGGACAGTTGATGGTGAAAATCGTAAAAGATGAACTTACCCAACTGATGGGAGGTGATGCCGCAGGGGTAAATCTGTCGGGTAATCCTACCGTGATATTAATGTCGGGATTGCAAGGTTCGGGTAAGACTACTTTCTCTGGAAAATTAGCTAACTATCTGAAAACCAAAAAGAACAAAAAGCCCCTCTTAGTGGCTTGCGACGTGTACCGCCCTGCTGCGATAGACCAGCTACACATAGTAGGCGAGCAGGTAGGCGTACCGGTATTTTCAGACAAAGGCAATAACAATCCTGTGGATATCGCTCTGAAAGGTTTGGCTTACGCTAAGGAAAATCATCTGAACGTGGTGATTGTCGATACGGCAGGTCGTTTGGCAGTTGATGAACAGATGATGAACGAAATATCAAACATTCACCAAGCTATCAAACCACACGAAACGCTCTTCGTAGTAGATGCGATGACCGGACAAGATGCGGTAAACACAGCTAAAGCCTTCAACGATGTACTTAACTTTGACGGGGTTATACTTACCAAATTAGATGGTGATACCCGCGGAGGGGCTGCTATCACCATCAAATCAGTAGTAAATAAACCTATCAAGTTCGTTGGTACAGGCGAGAAGATGGACGCTATAGATGTGTTCTACCCTGACCGTATGGCTGACCGTATCCTCGGTATGGGGGACGTGGTTTCGCTCGTTGAACGCGCCCAAGAGCAATTTGACGAAGAACAGGCTCGCAAACTACAGAAGAAAATTGCTAAAAACCAATTTGGCTTTGACGACTTCCTTGAACAAATACAGCAAATAAAGCGTATGGGTAGTATGAAAGACCTACTCGGTATGCTACCAGGGGTGGGCAAAGCGGTGAAAGACCTCGACATAAAAGACGATGCCTTTAAGCATATAGAGGCAATAATTCACTCGATGACCCCTAAAGAGCGCAGCAATCCTGCCATTATAGATATGAGCAGAAAAAAACGCATCGCTAAAGGTAGTGGTCGTGAGCTTCAGGAGGTGAACCAACTGATGAAGCAGTTTGAGCAAATGAGCAAGATGATGAAGATGATGCAAGGCGGCGGCGGTAGAAAAATGATGCAAATGATGCAGGGAATGAGATAAAACCTAATTATAAAAATTACTATTTATGAAAAAGTTTATAGAAACCGTAGTAAAGAACAAAGAGGTGTTCTACTTAGAGGTAGACGAATCGTTCGCTATGTGTAGCTCAGTATCTTTTTATATAGAAGAGACTAACGAGGCTATTCCGGTTGCCCTCTTTTTTGAGGACAAAGACACTGCTTTGGCTTGCAAAACTGAAGATTGGAAAGACGGCATACTGCAATCAGCTACCTTAGAAGAATTTATCGAAATTTGCTTTGGTATGCAGGTAGAAACAATGGCTGTGGGAATAGGCTTTAAAGCTGACCTATCGGGCGGTGAAGAATATATCCCTACAGAAATTGTGAAAGCTCTTATAGATGAAATAGAAAGAACAAAAACCTCTACTACTTTTAGCGATTCGTTTGAGTCTTTAGCACAAGTAAAAGAGGCTTTGCAAATGATAGGCGAACAATAACATTAACAACTAAATACTATAATAAAAATGACTATTTTAGACGGAAAAAAGACCTCGGAAGCACTCAAGCAAGAAATTGCTGAAGAAGTAAAACAACTGAAAGCGGCTGGCAAGAAAGTGCCTCACTTAGCCGCTGTATTAGTAGGCGACAACGGCGCGAGTATTACCTACGTAAACAGCAAGGTAAAAGCCTGCGAACAGGTTGGCTTTGCTTCTACTCTTGTAAAACTACCTGCTGACATAACAGAAGAAGCGCTCTTAAAAGAAATAGACAAGCTCAACGCTAATGCTGATATTGATGGTTATATAGTGCAATTGCCACTGCCTAAGCATATCGATGAGCAAAAAATACTTTTAGCCGTAGACCCTAAGAAAGATGTAGATGGGTTTCACCCTGCTAACTTTGGTAGAATAGCCCTTGATATGGAGGCTTTTATACCTGCTACTCCCTTTGGTATTATGGAGCTCCTAAAACGCTACGAAGTACCTACCAAAGGCAAGCACGTAGTGGTAGTAGGGCGTTCGCATATAGTGGGTAGACCTATCAGTATTTTGCTCAGCCAGAAAGGTGCTCAAGGTAATGCTACTGTTACTCTAACCCACAGTCACACTCCCAACCTTGCCGACTTTACTCGCCAAGCTGACATAATAGTAATGGCGTTAGGAATACCAGAGTTCCTCAAAGGTGATATGGTAAAAGAAGGGGTAACCGTGATAGATGTAGGTATTACACGCTTGCAAGACGATAATGCCCCTAAAGGATACCGTATCGTAGGCGATGTAGCTTTTGATGAAGTGAAAAATAAAGCAAACTACATTACCCCTGTACCTGGTGGTGTAGGCCCTATGACAATAGCTATGCTACTGAAAAACACACTGTTGGCTTGTAAGTGGAGAGAGAGTCGTTAGTAAATTGCTAATCATCAATTGCTAATTGATAATTATTTTGTATCTTTGCGCCACAAGACAACACTTTACCACCTGAAAATAAAAAATTCATTATATATGAGAAAAAAAATTGTAGCAGGAAACTGGAAAATGAATAATGATGTAAACAAATCATTAGCCCTTATTTCAGACCTATTGAAAAAAGTACCTCAAACTGATGCAGAGGTGATGATTGCCCCTACTTTTGTAAACCTTATCCCTTCAGTAGAAGCTGCTAAAGGTAGCGCTATAGAAGTTATCGCTCAGAATATGCACTTCGCTGAAAACGGAGCTTATACAGGCGAAATATCTGCTGAAATGCTAAATGCTATCGGAGTGAAAACTACTATCTTAGGTCACTCTGAACGCCGTGCCTATTTCAACGAAACAGATGAAAGTCTTGCTAAAAAAGTAGATACCGCCCTAAAACACAATATGCGTGTAGTATTCTGTATAGGTGAAGAGCTTGCAGAACGCAAAGCAAACAAGCATTTTGATGTAGTAGGTAGCCAAATAAAGAATGGATTATTCCATCTACCTGCTGAGGCTTGGCAACATATCGTATTGGCTTACGAACCTGTTTGGGCTATCGGTACTGGCGAAACTGCAAGTCCAGAGCAAGCACAAGAAATTCACCATTTTATCCGCAAAACCATTGCTGATAAATACGGCAAAAATGTAGCTGATAGCGTGTCTATCCTATATGGTGGCAGCGTAAAACCTGATAACGCTAAAGAAATCTTTGCTAAAGAAGATGTAGACGGCGGACTTATCGGAGGGGCAGCTCTTAAAGCTGATGATTTCATCAGTATCATCAAAAGTATTTAAGTTATTATTATGCAGAAGAGACTGCCCAAAAACCTTTCGGGCAGCCTCTTCTTTTTTACACCTAACAAAAAATGTTACAAAACGATATATTTCTACGCGTACTAAATGGCGAAAGCACTGAACGCCCTCCTGTGTGGATGATGCGTCAGGCAGGTAGATATTTGCCTGAATTTAGAGCTTTACGCGATAAATACGACTTCTTTACACGCTGTAAAACTCCTGAATTAGCAGCCGAAATAACAGTACAACCAGTTGATATTGTAGGCGTAGATGCTGCTATCTTATTCTCAGACATCTTAGTCGTACCTCAAGCGATGAATATTGAGGTAGAAATGAAAAAAGGTGTAGGCCCTTGGCTCCCTAATCCTATACGTACCGCCAAAGATGTGGCTCAAGTGATTGTACCTGACATTGAAGAAACATTGGGCTATGTGCTTGAGGCAGTAAAGCTTACCAAACAGCGACTTAACAATCGCGTGCCTCTGATTGGTTTTGCAGGGTCTCCTTTCACTATCTTCTGTTATGCTGTACAAGGCTCTAGCTCTCGCGATTTTGCTACGGCTAAAGAGCTTTGCTTTACCGATGCTGCAACCGCACATCAGTTGCTACAGAAAATAACTGATACTACTATATTATACCTAAAAGAAAAGGTGAAAGCAGGGGTAGATGCTGTGCAGATATTCGATAGTTGGGGTGGAGTGCTCTCGCCTGAAGATTATCGTACTTTTTCTTGGCAATATATCAATCAGATAGTTGAAGCCCTAGCGCCGCTGACTAAAGTAATTGTATTTGGCAAAGGCTGCTGGTTTGCATTACCTGAAATGGCTGCCTCTAAAGCTTCTGCTTTAGGTATTGACTGGACGTGCAGCCCTGAAAAAGCAAGAGAACTAACCGGAGGAAAGATAGTGCTACAAGGTAACTTTGACCCTTCTCGCCTACTCTCTTCGCCCGCTGAGATTAAGAAAAAAGTAAAAGAAATGATTGACACTTTTGGAAAGGATAAGTATATAGCGAATTTAGGCCACGGTATTCTACCTAATGTACCGGTAGAAAATGCTATTGCCTTTGTGGAAGCTGTAAAAGAATATCGTTAAGAAAAGATTATGAAGTTAAAACACGCTACTCTTATTATCTTATTGGTGCTCCTCATCGACCAATGGAGCAAAATATACATTAAAACACACTTCATTCTTGATGAAGCGGTAATGGTATTTAGTTGGTTTAAAATCTGCTTTGTTGAGAATGACGGAGCTGCTTGGGGTACTGAAATACCAGGTAAATACGGAAAACTTATACTGACGCTCTTTCGTATTGTTGCTGTTATAGGTATTGGCTATTGGTTGGTTTCTGCCATAAAGAAAAAACAACCTAAGATGCTTATTATCTCTATCTCTCTAATATTAGCAGGTGCTCTGGGCAACATCATTGACTCTGTATTTTACGGAGTTATTTTCGACCAAAGCTATGGCAATATAGCTACGCTTTTCTCACCCAATCCTTATGGTACTTTATTGCACGGAAAGGTAGTAGATATGTTCTATTTCCCAATTATTGACACAGTACTTCCTGATTGGCTGCCTATTTGGGGCGGTAAGCGTTTTAGATTCTTTGAGCCTATATTTAACGTAGCTGATTCTGCTATTTCTATAGCTGTAGGGCTGATGATTGTTTTCCATAAGAAGATATTTAAAAACTAAAAAGATACCAATCCTTAAAAGTAAAAGAGCTGCCCTTGTGGAGCAGCTCTTTTTTATTTTTATCGAGTTATAAGGTGTTTCTTTATATCTTTCCAATGGTATTTCTTAGCATAAATATAAAGCATTAAAGGAAAACAGATTAATAATGGTACCCATAAAGTAAGCCCTAAGGTAGGTTCTGATACATCACGTAATAGAGAAGGGACTTGGAATACTGTCCAATCTGAAGTAACTAAAAGTGCTGTAAAGAGGTTATTAGCCGTATGAAAGCCAAGTGCTAACTCTATGCCGTCATCCATTAAGGTGGTAATTCCTAAGAAGAACCCTGTACCTATATAGTAAATAAGAAGCATATAACCTAATTTCTCCACTTCTGGATTAGCAAGGTGCATCAGTCCGAAAGTAACTGAAGTAACTAATAAAGGTAACCAAGCATTGCGCACTGTAAGTCCTACTGCCTGCATTAAGTAAGCTCTGAAAAAGACCTCTTCAAAGCCTGTTTGCAGAGGCATCATAAGAACCACTATCACCAATAACTTCAGAAAAGGCATCCACTGAAAATTCCATACATACGCTTCGGGGTGTATGACGTAATCTATCAGCGTTACCCCTACTGTTACTACTCCCCATAAAGCAAAAGCAAACCAAAATCGCTTCCAATCTATCTTAGGACGAGCTGTAATTAGAGCAGTTAATGGCTCTCTATGCACATACTTAACCCATAAGAGCAACACTGCTAAAAATATAGCAAAGATTAACAAATTCTCAGTAAGGTACACTAGTTCGCCTTTAGACGCAATTTCTGCCTTGATAAGAGAAGAGGTATCAAATAGTAGTGACACTAAAAAGTTCAACCCTGCAAATGCAAAGAACAGGGTTGGAACTATAATATAAAGCCATTTAGGGCTT
Source organism: Capnocytophaga sp. oral taxon 329 str. F0087 (assembly GCF_000213295.2). Taxonomy (NCBI): domain Bacteria; kingdom Pseudomonadati; phylum Bacteroidota; class Flavobacteriia; order Flavobacteriales; family Flavobacteriaceae; genus Capnocytophaga; species Capnocytophaga sp. oral taxon 329. The sequence goes on along the minus strand of NZ_KN390029.1, from coordinate 3,364 downwards.
AATGATAATTTTGCGTTATTGATATACATTTTTACTGTGTTATAACACCAATTTCTCCGTAAGATACAATGCTCGAATTATCTACAGTTTTAGTAGCTATTAACCTAATATAGCGCGCATTTTCTCTAGTAGCAAAGTTAATACGTTGCTCTATAGGGTTATTCTTTATATTACCAAACTCACCTTCTGATACTTTTTTCCAATGTACGTTATCAGTACTTACTTCAAACACATAATGACTGATAGTACCCTCTGCCCATCTATCTTGTGATGGTAGATAAGTAAAGCCACTCAACGACAAAGTTTCACCTAAATCTATAGTAATAGCAGGGGTATCATTTTCTTTCTTCTGATAGCCCCAAGTAGTAGCACTATCATCTATTATTCTATCAATTGTTTTTACTTCTTTAGCACTAGTAGCTATTACTTTCCACAGTCCTTTAGCTACCTCTATAGAGTGAGAAGCTACCTCGCTGTATTGGTTTCTACTGCGGTCAAAGGCAACTACTTTAAGGGTAGTAGGCTTAGCAAGCGCAAACGGAGAGCCATAACGCATTGATTTTTCAGTAGGAGTCGAACCATCAAGAGTATAGTAAATCTCAGTAGCTTTATCAGCAGCCTTCATATTAATATAGCCATCCTTAGTACGCGTTACCATAGGTGTAACTAACAGCTGAGGAGCGTTATAAATCCCTATATTACTAATAAGAGGAGCTGCTTTGGCGTCTAATATAGTAAAGCGTAATTTAGTAGCAGTTACTGGCTCAAAACGCAAGATGCGTTTATAACCTATAGTAGTTTGTGCATCTATAGGCTGCCATTGTCCGTCTTTTTCGTATTCTATCTTAAAATTCTTAACACGTTGCCCTAAGGCGATGTACTCTTGTGCTAAAAATCTATTGAAAGTAGTAGGTTTGCTAAAAGTAAACTCTAATGATGCATTGGTTACTCCATCTTCTGTAGCCCAATAAGTATTTTTATTACTGTCAATAGCATTTGCCACACTAAAAGGCTTGCGCTCATTACTAGCTTTTACAGTAGCTTGACCTACTAAGTTATCTGCAAAGTCTGCTTCTATCACTTTTTTGAGCTCCATCAATCTCTTGATATCATTCTCGTGTATGAGTCCACGTCTGTCTACTGGTAAGTTAAGCAAAAAGTTATATCCTCTTCCTACTGAAGCGTAGTAAATATCTACCATTTTCTCAAGCGGACGTACTTGGTGGTCTTCGCGTGCGTGGTAGTACCAACCTGGTCTGATAGATACATCTGCCTCTGCAGGTATCCAATTCACACCATTCTCATCACCTTCACCTAAGTGTTTAAAACGAGGGGCTCCTTCTAAAGTAGGATTAGAGGTAAATGGGTTCCAGTTAGTAGTAGTACCATAACCTTTCTCATTACCTATCCAACGTATATCTGGACCTTCATCGCCAAAAATAGTAGCTTGAGGCTGTAATTCGCGTACTATAGCATACGTTTTATCCCATTGATAATAGGTGTCAGCATCTATTTTTCTGTTTTCGTTAGCACCTCCGTAGTAGCCAGTACCTCCATTAGCGCCATCAAACCACACTTCGTATATTTCACCATAGTTAGTAAGCAACTCTCTCAGCTGGTTATGAAAGTAATTAACATATGCCGGACGAGCATATTCTGCGTGATTTCTATCCCAAGGTGATAGATAGACTCCAAATTTTAGTCCTACCTTACGGCACGCCTCTGATAAATCTTTCACAAGGTCGCCTTTACCATTTTTCCAAGGAGAGTTTTTTACTGAATGTTCTGTGTATTTTGAAGGCCACAAACAGAACCCATCGTGGTGCTTAGCAGTTATGATAACCCCTTTCATTCCGGCTTCTTTTATCACTTTCACCCATTGATTTACATCTAATTCAGTAGGGTTAAACAGGGCTGGGTCTTCCCCTCCTGTCCCCCACTCCATATCAGTAAAGGTATTCATATTGAAGTGAATAAAAGCGTAGTATTCCAAATCTTGCCACGCTAATTGACGAGCGGTAGGAATAGGATTTACTGCCTGAGGGGTAGAAACTTTTTGTGTAGTTTTGCAGGCAAACAAACTTAGCGCAGAGGCTAATAGTATAATTTTCTTCATATTTATGGTTATTAAACTTCTTAATTAAGAGATGGTTTATAAGAGCGACAAAGATAGTATTTTATTTACAATCTTACAAATTATTTTTATTTTTCTTCTACTAAAATATTTCCTTTGAATAGTTTGCGAGAATTATTAATAAAAATATTCATACTATCCTTAGCTTCCTCAGTAAGGTCTTTAAAATTATCCTCTTCATATTCTTTGCAAGGTAATATTTCAAAAAGATATTTACCATTAGCTTTTTTCGTCCTATTTACCCATACTAAATGATAACCTTTATCTACTATTCTGGTTGTATGAGCATCTTTTAATAAGGTAAGCGATACCATTGCTCCCCCATCTGAGGGACTCTTGCGCTGATTCGACACAAAATTGCCTAACGAATATACTACAAATTGCTCTTTATGAAGGCCTGTTTGGGCAGTGTAGTACATTGGCTGTAGCACGTGGGGGTGTCCGCCTATAATAATATCTACCCCATTGTCAAACAAAAATTTTGCCACAGCCTCTTGTTGTGTATTTTGGTGTTGCTGGTATTCTATCCCCCAATGAATTACGACAATCAACTTATCCAAAGCCCTCTTTTTAGCTTGGTCTATATCTTCTTTCATCTGGGGTAGGTTGATACGATTCACTATGGTAGGCTCTGGCACAGGCAAGCCGTTAGTACCGTAAGTGTAGTTTAGTATTCCTACTGTGATGCCATTTTTAGAGAGCACCAACAGGTTATGCTTATCAAACGCTGCTTTATCTCTAAAAGTGCCTGTATGAGCTATTTTTAGCGAGTCGAGTACATCTAAAGTTCTGATAATTCCTTTTTTACCTCTATCGCAGGTATGATTGTTGGCTGTTACTAGCACATCTATTCCGCTATTTTGGCAAGCTACCGCCAAGGCATCAGGCGATGAAAACTGCGGATACCCCTTATAGGGCTTACCTCCCAAAGTAACCTCTAGATTAGCTATTGCAAAGTCTGCTTCAGCAAACTTGTGCTTTATTTTGGCAAATACAGGTTCATAATCGTATTGCTTAGTCTTAGCATCGTAAGCCCCCTCTACCTGAGGCCCGTGCCCCATCACATCGCCCATAAAGAGCAAAGAAAGGCGGTTGCCGGCTTCTTGTGCTGTCAAAAAAGCAGGAAAAACAAGTATTATAAGTAGTAATCGTATCATTTGAAGCCTATTTTAGATTGTTTGTTATCTGCTTTTAGTTCTTTAGAGTCTATATTGGTCAATTCAGCTAACG
>NZ_KN390028.1:11178-19271 GCF_000213295.2 Capnocytophaga sp. oral taxon 329 str. F0087 | reverse complement strand
CAGCTTGATGGCAAAGCTGGCGAAGTCACCTCTATAGTATAGGTATCAGGATTATTGATAGTAAACGTTCTTACTGGCGAGTTAGAGGTAACAAATTGCTGACCGTTCTGAGGTACTACTACACCATTAGAGTCTTTCAACACATATTTATAAGCAATACCCGAGGTAGCCATCTTCACACGTATCTGCCCTGTTTCGTAGCTCGATATATTTCTATAATAATCTATTTCCCCTGAAAGAGCGTTGTTAAACACATCAAAGTAGAAATCTTTATAACAATCATTGTTAGCATTGCTAATACGCAAACGATAACTAGCACTAGTGCTAACAGTGAAAGAACTATTAGTACTTACGGTCTGCCACTTGCTGTCATCTTTATCAGGACAGTTCTGCGTGATATGCGTGTTACCTGCTTTTAGCTGCTGCCACTCTATCTTAGTATTGCGATAGTTAAGCGATATAGTACGCGAAGGCTCATTACACAAGATGATGTGGTTCATCCATATACTTTGGTCACTAGCACACACATCACCAGTGCTAAACTTAGCCCTGATAGGGTCTGCTATCTCTCCTTCACCTACTAATTGTATAATCTCTGTAGTAGTATAAGTAGTACCATTGCATTGCTGTATTTTCTCTACGCGATAAGTACCTGTGGCGGTAGCCTCTATATAATTATGGTTTAACGGATTAGCTAAGCGGGTCGTGCCTTGGTACCATATATACTGGTCAAAGCCTGCCACAGCTGTTATAGAGGTAGTAGCCGCAGCACAGTGTAGCTCAGTACGGCTACAACCTTGAGTAGAAATCTCAATAGTTTTAGAGCCTGTGCTAGTTTGTGCAGGTATAATACAACCCGCGCGCCCTCCTTCGTAAGTAAACGAATAAGAAGCGTGTAGCAAGTTCATACAAGGCTTACCTATCTCATTGCAATCGCCGTTGAGCGTCATTGGTATAAGAATAGTATTCTTTTGTCCTCCCGCATTAAGCGTTTGTATAGGTATCGAAAGGGTAAGGGTCGTACTAGTTTGTCCTAAAACAGTAGGTTTAGTAGAGATATTCCAAGCAGCCCCTGAAAAATCAGGCGTACCCACAGTAAGCGCTGGGTGGCTCGGTAGGGTAATCTGCATAGTAGCCGAGGTAACATTCTCTTGACCTTTATTCTGATAAGTAATGCGATAGTTAAAGCTTTCGCTATTTGCCAACTGACGGTTTATCACACCATTAGTACCATCTACGAAGTCATCACTCATCTCCATATTAATAGCTTTCGACTTCACTTCTACATTAAAGGTACAAGTAGCCGCATTACCAGCCGTATCTACAAACACATAAGTAACAGTGTGTAATCCTACATCAAAATGAGCACCGCTCTGGTGTGTCTGGCTCCACGTATCTATACGGCAGTCATCAGTAGCAGTAACGGTACCCCAAGTAGCTACACCATAACACTTACCTGCTTGTGTATTGACAGTGATAGTACCCGTAGGGCAGCCTGTAATCACTGGCGGCACATTATCGGCAGCAAAGTTTACAGTAACAGACGACACCCCTGAGTTATTAGTAACACAAAGAGAAGAGTCTATTAGTTTATACTCTACTATATAGGTGGTATTGCGTTTTACAGTATCGGTAACTGTTTGCGAGATACCCAACGAAGTACGGCTATTGTCTTTTTCTATTCTAAACCACTCTATATAAAATAGCTGGGTAGAACCTCCAAAAGTAAGTTTCACTTCATCGCCGTTACAAGGACTGGTACTATTAATAGTATAAGTGATAGGAGGAGCGGTATAATTACCTGTATCTACCCTTGCAGCTTCGTTATACACACGGCAAGCATGCGAAATCTCTACTACATAATTACCATTAGCCACATTTTTAAAGACATAGCTCGACACGTTAGACCCTTCTTGGAAAACAGGCGAAGTTTTCGCCACTGCGCCCCCTGTAGTTTTAAGGGTAAACTGAAGCGGATAGACTATATACTCCGGATTTTTAATATTAATCCCCACAAAGCCAGAATTAGGAGTTGCTCCACAAGAGCTACCCAACACCTCTAAATCTAACTCTCCTGTAGGACTGATAGTTAGGTAGGTTCTACTCGTATGCTTACTTACGATACCATCGCGATGAGGGTAGGCAAGATCTCGCAAATCAGGAGAGTCTATCATACTATAGCCGTTCACAGTAGAAGTAGGGTCATTAACATTCGTCCATTTCATATCTCCATTAGGAGCTTTCTCTTGCCCTTTCCAAGTACCTGTTTTAATACGTGCGTAATAATATCCGCGAGTTTCAAACAAATAGTCCCCTGTTTGCAAATCATTAAAAGTATCAGAAGCTTTATTGCTCGATTTTATTACTATATAATTACCCGAATTGTTTTTCTTTAGCAATCGATATTCTACCCCCATTATAGAGCCTCTCTCAGGGGCAGCTAATTCGTATGATATTTTTGAAGTATTAGCACAACCTCTTACTACTTTCACCTCATCCTTATCATACTGCATCGGGGTATCAAAGTTAAAATCTTTGTAAGTAGTATTATTACAATTATCAGTAAGAGTAAGACGATAGTTCCCCGCAGGAATATCACCAAACTGAAATAAACCCATTTCATTAGAGGTCTCAGGGTTTAACACTTCTTTTTCTATAGGGAAAGTATAAGTAACCGTGCGCAGACTCTCAAAAGGTAGAGAGGTAACAAAATCGTAGGTGCGTGTTGTGCCCATAGCCCCATCATCAAGGTAATCTATTTTTACCTTAATAGGATAGTTAAAATGAGCTCCTGAAAGCCATTTGCGTATAGAAACGGTACCCTTAAACGCTCCTTTATTAATTTCTAAGCCATTAAAACGGTCAGCTATTTGGTTAGGTAAAGTTTGAATATAAGTAATACGCTTAGGTTGGTAGCAAGAGATAGTTCCGTCTGCCTTTTTAGCCACGTACTTCACCATATAATAACCATCAGGGTTACCTCCTGAAAGGTCAGCATAGTTAGCGTTTATCCAATTATAGTTGGTACCAGGTATTAAAAGCCGCCACTTGGTAGGATCAGTTTCGTCCATATTATTAGAGGTGTAAGACTCATTCCAACCAGGATAGCCGGTACCTAAGTACCGGTATATTTCGTAATAATAGGCAGGTCCTGTAGCAGGAGGTGTTGGCGAAAAGTTAGCAGTACCTTGGAAGTCATTATACCAGAAATAGTTGCCAAATAGCAGCTTTTTAGTAGTGTCATCGGCATCGGGTAGATATATACTACGAAAATAATTCTCTACATATAGATACTTCTTAGTATTAGCTGGCGGACAAGGAACTGCTGGGTCTGGGTTTAGGTCTGAACGGTTAATCGCCTCAAGCATTCGCCCTCCATCTCTTTCTCTAAACAAAAACGAACCCTGTGCTTGCGAAGGGTTAGTAGAGTTCAACATCAAATCAAGTACATTCTTATCAAATTTGAACTTATGCTTAATAGGGGTCGGTCCTATATTAATTTGTATCTCAGCTATATCACCTTCTTCAAAATCATAATCCGACACAAACGAACGTGGGTAAGACACTTTAAGCCCTAACCATTCACTTGTATAAGTGGTACCTACAGGATAAGTACGCTGTAGTACGCCCGCACTGTCATAGCGTTTTACTACAGCTATATAAGGGTCTGCTTTAATGATATCATCAAAATCTCTCAACGATCCCCCATCAGTGCGTTCTATTTGGAATGAAAAGCTAAATTTACAATTAGCATTCATTCTCACCCCACTATTTTGATAGTTTATTCTCACATTTAAACAGCTAAGCGAAAGCTGTGAGGCTGGAATAGTGAAAGCACTTCTACTGGTATCGCCACAGTCGGGCGTACCTCCTGCTAAATCTTGTACACTTAGCTGATAGGTTTGCCCTGCTTTCAAAGGCTTAGCATCAGTACCTTGCACTGTAAGGGTAAACTTGGCAGGAGCTGCCGGTGCATTATGGGTTTGGCTGTACACCTCGCCATCGGGGCCTGTAATTTTTACCGCCAAAGGTCCCCTTACCCCTGCTGCTACAGCAAAAGTAATCTTACCATCATTGCCTGTACCAGCACAATTAGGACCTTGAGTGTTAACCGTAAAAGTAGGGGCTATATAAGTAGAAGCCACCGTAACGGCACGAGGCACAGAGCTTTTGGCAGTAGCCACCTCTATAAGTGTAATAGTGTGCACCCCAGCGGTAAGTAGCGTAAACTCGTGAGAGTCTTTGCCAGCCACTGCTATTTCGAGAGGCTCGGTAACGCTCGTTCCATTGGGTTTGTCTAATTTCACCTGTAGCTTAGTGCCTGCCGCCCCTATAGTAGGAGGCAGGGTTACTTTTATCTTAGCATCGGCACGACATTGCCCTGGCGTAACCGTATGGGTAAAGCCATTGAGGTTTAGGGACGTTTGCGCCGAAAGCCCAAAGATAGTTATTAGTACTAAAAGAATTGTTAGAAAAAAATTTTTCATAATGCTATGTGCTATATCTTGAAACTACTATATTCAATAATACTTTAATGCACAAAAGTACACATAATTGCCGACATAGCCAAACACCTTTTTATCAAATGTTAAAATCAGAGACTCTCATTTCACCTCCCCCTCCCTATTACTATATCTCATAATACTTACACAACTTTTTTATTATCAATACTATACAGCCTATTTACAGCACATTTCACCCTATAAAACCTACCTATAAGCACCCTATATTTTAACTTTTCCTATACAAAACTTTAACAATTCATAACAGTTTTATTAAGGCTATAGATTTTTTACACATTTCACCAATTTATCAATCAGAAAATTCAAAAATCAGAAAAAAATCCCCTTACCACCGACACAAAAACACTATAGGAACAATATAGGAACACTATAGGAAGACCGAACAATCACCCGTCTCACTTCTCTGCCCGTGCGGCTCGCACTGTTAAATCCAAATAAAAAATTTGTGCATTCCTATTTATTTTGTAATTTTGCAACCCAAACAAAAAGTTCTCTAAACACCCATTAAAATGAAACGTTTAGTAATATTAGGCGGTGGCGAAAGCGGCGTTGGTACCGCTATTTTAGCCAAACAAAAGGGCTGGAGCGTCTTCTTATCCGATAGAGGCGCCCTAAAACCCCAATACCGCGACATCCTATCCCGCCAAAACATCGACTACGAAGAAGGCTCTCACGACGAAGCCCGCATACTCGCTGCCGACTGCATAATGAAAAGCCCCGGCATCCCCGATAAGGCCGACATCATCAAAAAAGCACGCGAAAAACAGATACCTATTATTTCCGAAATAGAGTTCGCCAGCCAATATACCCATAGTACCATTGTAGCTATAACCGGCAGCAATGGCAAGACCACCACCACCCTACTCACCCACCACATTTTCAAACAAGCAGGGTTAGAAGTAGGCTTGGGGGGCAATATAGGCTATAGTTTTGCCGAGTTGGTAGCCCATAGCAATCCGCCTTATTATGTGCTCGAAATCAGCAGCTTTCAGTTAGACGGCATTGAGCATTTCGCACCCCATATAGCCGTGTTGCTCAACATTACCCCCGACCATTTAGACAGGTACGATTATAAGTTTGAGAATTACATAGCCTCTAAGTTTCGCATTGCTATGAACCAAACTGCCAACGATTACTTTATTTACGATGCCGATGACCCCGTGATAAACGACTGGCTCACCACCCACCCCCTAAAACCTAAGTGTATAGGTTTTTCAATCGAAAAAGAACTGAGCGAAGGAGCTTTCTTAAAAGACAACAAAATACATATTATGTTAGAGAATCAAACCACTGTAATAGACGTAGAAGAAATAAGCCTAAAAGGAAAACACAATATCAAAAATACTATGGCGGCAGCAGTAGCGGCGCGCTTAGTAAACATCCGCAACGCATCACTACGCGAAAGCCTCAAAGGGTTCCAAGGGGCAGCACACCGCTTAGAAGAGGTGAAAGTCGTTGAGGGCGTAACTTATATAAACGATTCTAAGGCTACCAACGTCAATTCAGTGTACTTCGCCTTAGACACTATCAAAACCCCTATCGTATGGATAGTAGGCGGACAAGACAAAGGCAATGACTACAACTCTCTGCTACCTTACGTACATCAAAAAGTAAAAGCCATAGTATGCTTAGGCGTAGACAATACCCCTATATTACAGTCTTTTTACAATGTCATCGACAATATGGTAGAAACCCGTTCTATGGAAGAGGCTGTAAAGATGGCGCAACGCTTTGCTACCGCTGGCGACACCGTATTGTTATCACCTGCTTGTGCGAGCTTCGACCTTTTCAAAAGTTATGAAGACCGTGGCGATCAGTTCAAAGCTGCAGTAGCTAAACTCTAATACCCGCAGCCAATGTTTGTGATTGATTGGATAGCCAAAAATATCAAAGGCGATAAGACGTTATGGGCGCTGATTGTTATCTTTGCTTTCATCTCGTCATTAGCGGTGTATAGCACCAGTAGCAACCTCGAGTACGTAGTGCGCACAGGCACTACCACAGCAGGCTATTTCTTCAAGCACTTTTTCTTTGTAGGCTTGGGTATCTCCACTGCTTTTGTTGTACATAAGATTCCCTATCGCTTTTTCCGCCCTGCCTCTAGGTTAGGGCTTCTCCTATCTGTAGGACTACTGCTTATGGCTATTTTTACCGGCACTACTATTAAAGAGGCGAACGCCAGTCGGTGGATTAACGTGTTAGGCTTCTCTTTTCAGCCTTCTGCCTTTGCCCTCATAGTGCTTATGGTCTATGTAGCCTCCTATTTGGCTAAAAATCATGACAAGAAAATCACCTTCAAAGACAGCCTGTTACCCCTCTGGACGCCAGTGGCTGGTATTACTGCCTTAGTGGTCTTTGCCAACCTCTCTACAGCCCTTATCATCGTCTTTTCGGTGGTGCTATTGGCTTTCTTGGGGGGATATCCGTTTAAGTATCTGCTCTATATTGCGGGTATTGGCATAGCGTTAGGCGGACTTCTATTCTTGTTTGCAAAAGCCTTCCCCGACCTTGCTCCTAGCCGTTTTTCCACTTGGGAAAGCCGAATAGATTCCTATTTTGCCCAAGACGAAAACAAAAAAGAGGTATACCAAGTTGAACTCTCCAAAATGGCAATTGCCAAAGGAGGCATTGTAGGGCAAGGGCCTGGCAAGAGCACTATGAAAAACTTCCTCCCTCAGAGTTCATCTGACTTTATTTACGCTATCATCACCGAAGAATACGGGTCAATGGGCGCCCTTTTCATTATGGCACTCTATTTTATTTTGCTATTTCGGTTAGTAGTGATTTCCCAGCAGGCGGCCACCCTCTTTGGACAGCTATTAGCTTTAGGATTAGGTATCCCGATAATGCTACAAGCCATCATCAATATGGCGGTAGCGGTAGAGCTAATGCCTGTCACCGGACAGAACTTACCGCTCATCAGTAGTGGGGGTACTTCCATTTGGATGACCTGCTTAGCTTTAGGCTGTATTCTTTCAGTCAGTGCTCGCAAACGCAAAGACGGCAAAATGGAAAAAGACAAGCCCGAAGCCGATGTCGAGGAAGAATTAGCCGAAAATATTATTAAAATCACAAAAGACGAAAAACAAAAGACGAAATGAGACGATTTACCGATTTGTAAATCGACAAATTAGCAAATTGACAAATTATTCGTACCTTTGCCCGCTATTAATATACTAAAATGCCAAAAGGAGTTTTACTTGTAAATTTAGGCTCTCCCGATTCGTTCGAGGTCAAAGACATCAAACGATATTTAAAAGAGTTTTTGATGGATGAGCGCGTTATTGATTATCCATACTGGTTGCGCTATCTTATCGTTCGTGGTATTATCCTCAACGTACGTCCACCAAAAACTAGCGAAGCCTATAAAAAAATATGGTGGGAAGAAGGCTCACCGCTGATTGTCATCAGCAAGCGACTAACCGCCAAAGTGCAAGCGCAAGTGTCAGTACCAGTGGTAATGGCAATGCGCTATGGCAACCCCAGCATCAGCGAGGGCTTGGCTGCCTTACACCAGCAAGGGGTTACTGAAGTACTCCTCATACCGCTATACCCTCAATATGCTATGGC
>NZ_KN390028.1:0-10521 GCF_000213295.2 Capnocytophaga sp. oral taxon 329 str. F0087 | reverse complement strand
CGAAACCATAGAAGTTTTAGCTGAAAAACTCATACGCGAGCACTACCCACAAATGGTGCTACATAAGTTCGCCCCTTTCTTTCACCGCAAAGAATACATTGAGGCGCTTGCAGGCGTAACACGCCCTATCTTAGCCAATTACCCCTACGACCATCTGCTTTTTTCTTATCACGGAGTGCCTGAGCGACATCTGTACAAAACCTCGCCTACTCCTGCCCATAAGCACATAGTCGATGGCAAAAGCTGTTGCGATGCTTATAGCGAGGAGGGAGCGCATTGCTACCGAAGTCATTGTTTCGAGACTACCCGCCTGTTGGCTGAAGCCTTGCAATTACCTGAGGATAAGTATTCTATTTCTTTTCAATCGCGGTTAGGTGCCGACAAATGGCTTACCCCTTTCACATCCGACCGTATCAAAGCCCTTGCGCAGAGCGGAGTGAAACGCTTAGCTGTCATCACCCCTGCCTTTGTTGCTGACTGTGTAGAGACTTTAGAAGAGATAGAGATGGTAGGCGGCAAAACCTTTGTCGAAAACGGAGGCGAAAGTTTCAAACTCATACCTTGTCTAAATGATAGTGAGTTATGGGCAAAAGCCCTTGCTCAATGGATTAATAACGACTAATAATGGATTTATTTTCAATTACAAAAGCGATACACATTATCTTTGTGGTGAGTTACTTCGCTGGTATTTTCTATATGGTGCGATTGTTCATCTACCATACCGAAGCCTTAGAAAAAGACGAACCCGAACGCTCTATATTGCACCGACAGTTTAGCTTTATGGAGGAACGTCTGTGGAACATCATCACCGTACCTGCCCTTATAATTATGTCGGTTACAGGTATTTATATGTTCTACCTAATGGATTGGGCTTACTTTTTGTTTGGCTGGATGCACGTCAAATTGCTATTTATAGGCATACTGCTGTGGTATCACTACTACTCGTGGCGCATAATGAAGCGACTACAGGCAGGACAGGCTACCCTAACCTCACTACAATTGCGTATGCTCAATGAGGTAGCCACTCTTATCCTCTTCGTGGTTGTCTTTGCAGTAGTGCTCAAAGCCTTATTTACTACCTATTGGTATTTTGCCCTACTGGCTTTTGTAGCTATGGGGGCACTTATTATGCTGATAGTGAAGTTAGTAAATAGAAAATAATTTGGAGAATTTAAAACACATACCTGTAGAAGAGTTGCCAGCGTTGGCCGAGCAGTTGCGCACCCGCATCATAGAGGTTATCGCAGCGCACGGCGGTCATCTGGGGGCAAGTTTGGGCGTGGTCGAACTCACTATCGCCCTGCACTATGTGTTTGATACTCCTGATGATATACTTGTGTGGGATGTAGGTCACCAATGCTATGCCCATAAACTGCTGACAGGCAGAAGCGAAGCCTTTGCACACATACGCCAGCAGGGCGGCATCAGCGGCTTCCCTAAGCGCGAAGAAAGCCAGTACGATGCTTTCGGCACAGGGCACTCCTCTACTTCGCTCTCTGCCGTATTGGCGATGGCTCTTGCGTCAGCCTTAGAGGGTAACACCCAGCGCCAACACATAGCCGTAATTGGCGATGCAGCCATAGCAAGCGGTATGGCATTCGAAGCCCTCAACCACGCAGGCACTACCGATGCCAATATGCTCATTATCCTCAACGATAATGCTATGGCCATCGACCCCACTGTAGGGGCTCTCAAAGACTACTTCAGTTCTCTACGACAAGGGGCTCGCGAAACTTTCTTCAGCGACCTGCACATCAAGTACAAAGGTACTATTGACGGACACGATTTACCTGCTCTTATCGAGGCTTTAAAGGCTGAAAAAAACGATTGCGGTGTGCGACTACTGCACGTAGTAACCACCAAAGGCAAGGGGTTTGCTAAAGCCGAAGCCGAGCAAGTGCGTTACCACTCGCCTGCCCTATTCGATAAGACCACAGGCGAACCGCTTCCCGAAGCCCCTACCCTACCTGCTAAATATCAAGAGGTAGTAGGGCAAACTCTCACCGAATTAGCTCGTTCAAACCCTAAAATTATAGCCATTACCCCTGCGATGAGCAGCGGTAGCGGCTTGCTTTCTCTACAGCAGGCTTTCCCCGACAGAGTATTTGATGTAGGCATAGCCGAACAGCACGCCGTAACCTTTGCAGCAGGCTGGGCAGCGCGTGGGTTTATACCTTACTGCATCGTCTATTCTACTTTTCTACAGCGGGCTTACGACCAACTCATACACGATGTGGCTTTACAAAACCTACCAGTAGTATTTTGTATCGACCGCGCTGGGCTGGTAGGCGAAGACGGAGCTACCCATCACGGAGTGTTTGATATGGCTTTTTTGCGTCCTATTCCTAATCTTATTATTGCGTCACCGCGCAATGCTACCGAATTGCGTCAGCTGCTCTACACGGCTCAGCTGTCCCTACCCCATCCTATCGCCATTCGCTACCCACGTGGGCGTTGCTCACAAACCGATTGGGCACAACCTTTTGAGGCACTGCCTATTGGCAAAGGGTGCCAACTAAAAGAAGGTACTAAAGTAGCCGTACTCAGCATTGGCACTATAGCCGACCTTGTAGCCGAACAAATACGCCAAAGTGAAGTCCCAGAACAGTACGCCCACTACGATATGCGTTTCTTAAAACCGATAGACGAGGCTTTGCTGCACCACGTATTCACCCACTACCAAAAAGTCGTTACTATTGAAGAAGGTAGTACAGGAGGCTTAGGCAGTGCTGTTAGCGAATTTGCTGCGGCTAATAACTACACTACTCCTCTAAAAATCATCACTTTACCCGATGTTTTTATGCCTCACGGCTCTGTAGCTGCCTTAAGAAAATTGGCACATTTGCTAATCGACTAATTGGCTAATTGGCAAATTATTTATACCTTTGCAGCGGTAAAACTAACAGCAATCAGATGCAGCAATGAAAAAAATCATTATCGTTCTCCTACTTACTACTGTTACCGCTTTTGGGCAAGTGCGCAAAGCCAAAACGCGTACCGCTCCGGTAAAAACAACTCCTATACAAGTGCTACAAGACCCTAACGCGTTAAAATTCACTTTCAACCGAGTGAAACGCGAACAAGAAAAGTGGTTCAAGTTCAACCAAGTAACACTGAATATGAGCGAAGTAACCTTCTCTAACTGGAGTGCAGGGGGCGAAAACTCTATTTCAGGACTTATGAACGGCAAATTCCGCCGCCGCTATAACGAAAAAACTTTCTTTTGGGACAACGATTTAGAAATCAACTATGGTATCAACGCCCAAAAAGGACGCGAAGTGCGCAAAACAGACGACAAGGTATCGCTAACCTCCTCATTTGGCTATCGCGGTAGTTCACATTCGTTTTGGTACTACACAGCACGAGCACAATTCCTTACCCAAATCAGCAACGGGTATAAATACCCTAATGTAGATGATGCTATCTCTAAACCCTTTGCCCCTGCTTATTTTACACTCGGTTTGGGTGCCGAATACGCTCCTACCCATATCAATTTCAACCTTTTCTTATCACCTATGACCCTCAAAACCACTATGGTGTTAGACAAACGCCTGTCTGACGAAGGTGCTTTCGGGGTAGAAAAAGGCAAGAAGACAGTATCTGAGTTAGGTTTCTCTGCCTCAGGCCGTTGGGAGAAGAAAGTAATGGATAACATCACCCTAAACACTAACTTCACTATCTATGGCGATTACTTAGAGAAATTTGGTAATATCGATATAGATTGGGAAACAGGGCTAAGCCTAAAGGTGAATAACTATGTGCAAGCGCGCTTGGGCATTCACCTCAAATATGACGATGACGTAAAATTTTATTCATACAAAGACCCTCAAGGACAGACGCATCACTATGGTGCTCGCACCCAGTTCAAGCAGCTGTTAGGGGTAGGTGTACTTTATACTTTCTAAAAAAATGTTCTTAGAAAACAACATACATAATCACGAAGAGGTAGGCTGGATAGAGGTTATCTGCGGCTCGATGTTCTCAGGCAAAACTGAAGAACTCATACGCCGATTGCGCCGTGCTCAGTTTGCTAAGCAAAAAGTAGAAATATTCAAACCCTCTTTTGATACGCGTTATGATGATACTAACATCGTATCGCACAACGCCACTGAAATCCCCTCTACCCCTGTAGAGGCTGCGGCGAGTATTTTGCTCCTTGCTGACGGCTGCGATGTAGTAGGCATTGACGAAGCTCAGTTTTTTGACGATGAGATAGTAAATGTATGCAATGATTTGGCTAACAGAGGAGTACGAGTAATAGTTGCCGGACTCGATATGGACTACAAAGGCAATCCTTTCGGGCCTATGCCCTACCTAATGGCGACAGCCGAATACGTCACTAAGGTGCATGCCGTGTGTACCCGCACGGGGCATCTGGCTAACTACAGTTTTAGGAAAGTGCCTAACGATAGTCAGCGTATGTTAGGCGAATCCGAGAGCTACGAACCACTAAGTCGAGCCGCCTTTATAAAAGCAAGAGCCAAAGACGAAGCTCAAAAGACAACTAACCTCTAACGACCAAAAACTAACAATCTAAAATTTGGTAGTTAAAAAATATTTTGTACCTTTGCAGCGTGTTTTTATGTGAAACACAACCAATAATCATTTGGGGTCGACCGGTTTTGACAGTAGGTGACATTGAATGGTAAGCATACCGAGCTGTGAAATGAATGCTCGATAATATCTATTTCAAACTTTTAAATGGCGAGAATAACTACGCTCTTGCTGCCTAGTCTGAAGTTTAGTAAGACTGCTGGCTAAGTCCTTACAAGGTAAGGAAGCGAGATATCTCTGAAAAGCCCTTGTTGACGGCGGTTCGTATAGAGGCACCATAAAAGTCAACATTGAACCTGCGGTTCGCTTCTGCCAACGGTTCTTAACTATTAAGAAGCTAAGCGCAAAGTGGGCGGTTTTTGGTCAGCTTTGCGACGAAAATCAAACAAAAACTAAGTATGTAGAAAGCCTTTTGATGACTTATTTGGACGAGAGTTCGATTCTCTCCGACTCCACTTCATTTTATATTGTATTTTAAATGTTATACAAAAAGAGAGGACTAAAATTTAGGTTTTAGTCCTCTTACTATTAAAGCTAATATTATTTATGGCAAAACATCATTACAAAGGGCTTACCGAGGCTCAAGTACTCGAAAGTCGCGCCCAACACGGGGCTAATTCCTTCTCATCAGTAGCAGGTGTACCCCTCTGGAAACAGTTTTTAGAAAAACTGTCCGACCCTATTATCCTCATTCTCTTAGTAGCATTAGCCTGCTCCTTTGGTGTCTCGGCTTATGATTTTTTTGCCTTAGGCGAAGGTTTTAATGCTTTCTTAGAACCAGTAGGAATCTTTTTTGCTATCTTCTTGGCTACAGGAGTAGCATTCTACTTTGAAGTAAAAGCCAATAAGCAGTTCGAAATCCTCAACCAAGTAAATGATGATATATACTATAAAGTTATCCGCGAAGAACGCGTAACACAGGTGCTCAAAAAAGACATTGTTGTAGGCGATATTGTTCTTTTAGAAACAGGTGAAGAAGTGCCTGCCGACGGAGAGCTTTTAGAGGCTATCTCACTGCATATCAACGAATCAACCCTAACAGGAGAACCTCTCGTACATAAAACTACTGACCCCGCTGACTTTGAGGCTGATGCCACTTACCCCTCTAACTATGTGTGTAGGGGCACCTCAGTAGCCGATGGACACGGAGTGATAGAAGTAAAGAAAGTAGGCGATACCACCGAATACGGCAAAGTGTTCGAGGGCGTGCAGATAGACAGTTCAGTAAAAACGCCTTTAGACGAACAGCTACACAAGCTAGCAAGCCTTATCAGCCGCATTAGTTACGCAATTGCTGCCTTAGTATTAGTAGGGCGTTTATTTCTCTATTTTCATAATCCATCGCACAGCTTAAGTGCTATCGATTGGGTCGATTTCGGCGGTTATCTTCTTAATACTGTGATGATTGCTATCACTGTGGTAGTGGTAGCCGTCCCTGAGGGACTGCCGATGAGTGTAACTCTGAGCTTAGCCTATAGTATGCGCCGAATGATGGCTACTAACAACCTTGTGCGCAAGATGCACGCTTGCGAAACAATGGGGGCAGCTACCGTTATTTGCACCGACAAAACAGGTACCCTCACCCAAAACCAAATGACCATCTACGAAACGTATTTCAATCCTTCTGCCGATGAAAAGCTCATTGCCGAATCAATGGCGGTAAACTCTACTGCTTATTTAGATTTTTCAGCTCAAGAAAAGCCTACCGTATTGGGCAATCCTACCGAAGGTGCCCTATTGCTTTGGCTCTATGGCAAAGGCATAAATTATCTACCCATACGCGAAGAGTGCGAAGTGATACAGCAACTCACTTTTTCTACCGAACGCAAATATATGGCAACGTTGGTACGCTCAGCCGCTTTGGGCAAAAATATATTGTATGTAAAAGGTGCTCCCGAAATAGTGATGACTTTCTGCCACGAGGGCGGGGAGTTCTGCTCAACCATTTCACAAACTGACTTCGAGGGCAAACTATTACAATACCAACAGCAAGCTATGCGTACCATAGGCTTTGCCTACAAGGTAATTGACGACCCTAAAACCGTTATTTCAGAAAACGGAAAGTTAGTAAACAACGGATTGCAGTTTATCGGCATCACAGCTATTGCCGACCCTGTAAGGGCTGATGTACCTGCTGCTATAGAAGAGTGCATGCACGCAGGCATACAAGTGAAGATAGTAACTGGCGATACCCCTGGCACAGCTAAAGAAATAGCACGCCAAATAAGACTCTGGGACGAAAGTTGTAGCGATATCAACCACATCACAGGAGCTGAATTTGCTGCGATGAATGATACTGAACTCTTAGAGCGTATTCCTCACCTACGCGTTATTTCGCGCGCCCGACCTCTCGATAAAGCCCGCTTAGTGAACCTCCTACAGCAGCGCGGCGAGGTAGTAGCCGTAACAGGTGACGGCACTAATGATGCCCCTGCCCTAAAAGCTGCTCAAGTAGGACTTTCTATGGGTGATGGCACCTCTGTAGCCAAAGAAGCCAGTGATATCACTATCTTAGACAGCTCTTTTAGCAGTATAGGCAAAGCTGTAATGTGGGGGCGCTCATTATACCTAAATATTCAGCGGTTTATCCTCTTCCAAATGACTATAAATGTGGCTGCCTGTATCATTGTACTCTTCGGAGCGTTTTTAGGGGTACAATCGCCTCTAACGGTCACTCAGATGCTATGGGTAAACCTCATAATGGATACCTTTGCTGCCTTAGCTCTTGCCTCTCTGCCTCCAAGCCAGCGTGTGATGAACGACCCGCCGCGTCAGCGTAAAGCCAACATTATCACTAAAGAAATGGCGCGTGGCATTTTCGGAGTTGGTGGACTGTTTGTATTGCTGCTCTTCGGATTTATACAGTACTTTAAGAATGAAGACATTACAAGCCTCACTCAGTTTAGTATCACTGATTATTTCGCTAATTTCTTCCACTTCGGAAGTTTTGAAAACGGATTATCAGCTTATGAGCTCTCGCTTTTCTTTTCTATCTTTGTGATGCTTCAATTCTGGAATATGTTCAACGCCAAAGCCTATCGCACCGGCAGGAGTGCCTTTGCCGAAATAGATAAGAGTCAAGGTTTTATAATGATAGCAGCGGCTATTATCATTGGTCAGGTAGTGATTACCACCTTTGGCGGAGCGATGTTTAGTGTTACCCCCTTACTCCTAACTGATTGGTGCTTAATTATTGCCGCTACTAGCTTAGTGCTATGGATAGGCGAATTGCTTAGGTTAATAAAGAGATAAACAAAAATGATGTAATAAAAAAGAGCGTTTTTACACGCTCTTTTTTGTTTATAGTATGAAATCTGTATTGATGAAGTTAGAAGCTCCTGTGCGCAGCAGATTCTCTACTATACGGTCGTTATACTCATTGTTTTGGAATGACACAAAGGTACGAATAGAGAAAGAGCGCAAAGCATCGTGTACGCTAAGAGTACCTACTGCTGAGTCTTTACGTCCTGTGAAAGGAAATACATCAGGCCCTCTTTGGCATAAGCTATTAAGGTTTACCCTACAGAGCATATTCACTAACATATCAATAAGAGGCGAGAGTTCTTGAGGGTCTTCTCCAAACAAACTTATCTGCTGTCCGTACTTAGACTCTGATATTTCATCGATAATCTCATTGATATTAGAAAAAGGTTTAACGGGCACTAAAGGGCCAAACTGCTCTTCGTTGTACACTCGCATCTCTTTCGATACAGGGTAGAGTACCGCAGGGAATATAAAGTTATCAGTGCGTTCTCCTCCTTTCTTGTTTTGTATAGTAGCTCCTTTAGCAAGAGCATCATCTATAAGTTCTTGTATAAAGGCAGGTTTTTCTACCTCAGGTAGCGGCGTAAGCGCCACCTTTTCGTCCCAAGGATTACCAAACTTAAGAGCATCTACTTTTTCAGCAAAGCGTTTGATAAACTCATCTTTTATCTTGGCGTGTACGTATAGTATTTTCAAGGCTGTACAACGCTGTCCGTTGAAAGAAAGTGCTCCTTTTACGCATTCGTCTACTGCTAAATCTAAGTTAGCATCAGGTAGTATAACCCCAGGGTTCTTAGCTTCTAACCCGAATACAAGGCGCAGACGGTTTTTGTTAGGGTGTTGGTCTTGTAGGGCAATAGCGGTTTTGCTGTTGCCTATTAGCGCCAATACATCTACCTTACCACTCTGCATAATAGGAGGCGCTACTGAGCGTCCACGACCGTAGAGAATGTTTATCACGCCACGAGGGAAAGAGTTTTGAAAGGCTTCTAAAAGCGGTGTAAATAGCAATACACCGTGCTTAGCAGGCTTAAAGATAACCGCATTACCCATAATAAGGGCAGGAATGATAAGCGCAAAGGTTTCATTAAGCGGATAGTTATAAGGACCTAAGCAAAGTACCACTCCCAATGGACCTCGTCTAATAAGGGCGTACACTCCATCGCGCTGCACGAATTTAGAGGACTGGTTGTCAAGCTCCTTATAAGCATTGATGGTATCGTAGATATACTCTACTGTACGGTCAAACTCCTTGCGCGAGTCGTCAAGGCTTTTGCCTATCTCCCACATCATTAGTTTTACCACCTCATCGCGTTGCTTTTCCATTTGTTTTACGAATTTAAGCATAACCGCAATACGGTCTTTTACTTTCATCGTAGGCCAAAGTCCCTTGCCTTTGTTATAGGCATCGGTAGCTGAATGAAGCGCTTCTAATGCCTCTTGTTCACCTAAAGCAGGCACACTACCCAAAAGCGTAGGCGCATAGGCTTCTGTAGACGAAATAGTGGAGTAAATGTTAGCAAACTCTCCTTCCCACTTCCTCAACTCGCCATTTATTAAATACGTTTCTTGCCTAAAAGGCTTTACTTGAAATTGTTCTGGAATATTCATTTTTATTAATTTATTTGATTTTACCAATTGGCTAATTGGCAAATCAGTTAATTGTTATACTCTTCCTTTCAGAGCGTTAAACACCCACGCAATGGCAAAAAAGCCAATGCCTACCGTGCCAAAGCCCCAACCTGCTATTTCGTTGTATTTGAAAGCAGCAAGTCCTATAAGAATAAAGCCAACGACTACCATTAACAAGGCAGCCCAGCCTAATACTGTATTTTTGTTCATAGTTATTTCTTTCTTTTATTCTGTTGGTTATACAAAATCAATTTTCTGAATTAATTCTCACTCGTTGCAAAAAAGCCTCTTTGTTAGCATCGGCTATCGTTATGCGTTGGTTGCCGAATACTATCTGGCTACGTTCTACCACTTGCACCTTGTCTAAGGCGACTATAAATGAGCGATGCACACGCATAAACCGCTCTGCGGGCAACTGCTCTTCTAATTTCTTCAAACTCAGTAGGGTCACTAAGGGCTGTGGTTGGGTAGTAAGGTATATCTTTACATAATCTTTAAGACCTTCTATGTAAAGAATATCGCTATAAGGCACTTTTATTTGCTTATAATCAGCTTTTACAAACATATAATCCTGCGTAGCCGCTTTTTCCGCAGGCGCAGAAGCCAATAACATCGCCTTTTCTGCCGTTTCTAAAAACTCTAAGTAATTAAAAGGCTTCAGCAAATAGCCAATGGCATTCACTTTATACCCCTCTATAGCATATTGGTCAAAGGCAGTGGTAAAGATAATACGCGTGTGGGGGGGCAGTTTTTTAGAGAGCTCGAGCCCTGTTAGTTCTGGCATCTGTATGTCCATATATATCAGTTCTGCGTCGCCACCTTCATAGAAGTATTGCAACACATCTATTGCGTTAGTATATTTACCCACCAACTCTAAAAAAGGAGTTTTTAGCACATAGCTTTCTAATAGCTGTAGTGCCATTGGTTCATCATCTACTATGATACAACTGATTGCCATCGGTTATGCGTGTTTTTAAAGATCAAAATTTACCACTTCTGTATGATTTATTATATGAATTACTACTTCTGTTATACGAACTACTACTACTGCCATACGAGTCGTCCTTTCTG
>NZ_KN390027.1:2978-19737 GCF_000213295.2 Capnocytophaga sp. oral taxon 329 str. F0087 | reverse complement strand
ATAAAGGATAAGAATGCTATTTTTGCTCTCAATTTTAAAACCACACAAGGGCAAGAACTCAATACCCAACAGTTGTATTTTGAGCCTTCATTAAGTCAAAAAGACGGAAAGCAGCTTCTTTCGATGAAGGTCAAAACAGGCGAAAACAGCTATTTAGAATATGTGTATACGCTGCCAGCAGAGGGCTATATGGTAGATGTAGCAGTGCGCAGTCAGGGACTTTCGGGAGTGCTAAACAGTCAAAATCCTATAGAGTTAGTATGGGGACTGAAAGCACGCCGTATGGAAAAGAGCGTAACCTATGAAAACCGCTATACCCAATCGGCTATTAGGTATGCTGACGACAAAATAAACCGTATGAGCCAAGGAGGTAATAGCGGTACTAAAGAAGAGCAAGTAAGCTGGGTAGCTTATAAACAACACCTATTTACTTCGGTGCTCATTTCGGACAGCGCTTTTGCTAATGGCGACTTTTTGTCGTATAACATCGCTAATGAAGAGAGCAAAGATGTGAAATACACTAAAAACCTTAAAAGTACTTTTCCGCTCAAAACTAAAGGTGGTGAGCTAAGCGAATCGTTGCACTTCTATTTTGGTCCTAGTGACTATAATGTGCTAAAACAATACAATGACAAATATGAGCTTACAGAACTCATTCCTTTAGGATGGGGTATCTTTGGTTGGTTGAACAAGTGGCTCTTTATACCGCTGTACAACTTCCTTGCTGACTATTTTTCAGTAGGTTTGGTAATTATACTGATGACTATTATAGTGCGCTTATTACTCTCGCCTATAGTGTATAAATCGTATGTATCGCAAGCTAAAATGAAGGTGCTACGCCCTGAGATAGAAGAGATTAACAAAAAATACGAAGAGCCGATGAAACGCCAACAAGAAACAATGGCACTCTACAGCAAGGCGGGTGTAAACCCTATGAGTGGCTGTATTCCTGCCCTCTTGCAGTTGCCGGTGTTCTTAGCCCTCTTCAACTTTTTCCCTACTGAATTTGGGCTTCGCCAAAAGAGTTTCTTATGGGCAGAAGACCTTTCGTCATACGATGCGATATTTGAGTTGCCTTTCTCAATTCCTTTTTACGGCAGCCACGTGAGTCTGTTCCCGCTAT
The DNA here is from genome assembly GCF_000213295.2 of Capnocytophaga sp. oral taxon 329 str. F0087. Taxonomy (NCBI): domain Bacteria; kingdom Pseudomonadati; phylum Bacteroidota; class Flavobacteriia; order Flavobacteriales; family Flavobacteriaceae; genus Capnocytophaga; species Capnocytophaga sp. oral taxon 329. The sequence goes on along the minus strand of NZ_KN390027.1, from coordinate 18,614 downwards.
TGGCTTCAGTAGCTATTTTTATCTACTCAATGATGACAATGGCACAGACGGTACAACCACAACAACCTGGTATGCCTAATATGAAGTTCTTGATTTACTTATCGCCTGTGATGATGTTGTTCTTCTTTAACAACTATGCCAGCGGACTCAGTTTGTACTACTTTGTATCGAACTTGCTGACTATCCTTATTATGTTGGCTATTAAGCATTGGATTCTAGATGAAAAGAAGATACACGCACAGATACAAGAAAACAAGATGAAGCCTAAGAAAGAAAGCAAATTTCAGGCTAAAATGCGCGAAATGATGGAGCAGGCGGAAGCTCAGAAAAAGGCGCAACAAAGAAGATAATAGCTAAAAAACTAAAGACGAAATACGAAAAAGAATTGCTCGTATTTCGTCTTTTGTGTTTCGTATTTAAAATGTGATAAATAATTCTTAAAATTATTTGCTTAATTCATAAAACTATTGTACTTTTGCCGTGTCAAAACTTGTAATAAAAAATCATTATCAACAAAATGAGAACACATATTAAAAAAGAAGTGTCATCGATTGCTCATCACCCAGCAGGGTCTGTTGAGGAAACTCGTTTTGAGAAGATAGACAATGTAATCTTCTCTAATTCTGTAACTGCTTCTGTGAGTGTGGCTCGCGAAATAGCCGACCTCATTAGAAAAAAACAACAAGAGGGAAAACCTTGCGTATTAGGTTTAGCCACTGGTTCTTCGCCAGTGAAAGTGTATGACGAATTGGTACGTATGCACAAAGAAGAAGGGCTTAGCTTTAAAAATGTTATTACCTTTAACTTGGACGAGTATTATCCTATGGAAAAACAAGATATTCAAAGTTATTGGTACTTTATGCACGAACATCTGTTTAACCATATTGATATTCCTAAAGAAAATATCAATATACCTGATGGAACTGTTTCGCACGAAGAATTGCAAGCTTATTGTGCAGGTTATGATAAAAAAATAGAAGAATGTGGCGGTATTGACTTCCAGCTTTTGGGTATAGGTCGTACAGGTCACATTGGTTTTAATGAGCCAGGCTCTAACCGCAATTCAGGAACCCGTATCATCACCCTTGACCATATCACTCGCTCTGATGCTGCTGAAACTTTCCACGGTATAGACAACGTACCACGTCAGGCTATCACTATGGGTATTCGCACAGTGATGAAAGCGCGCCGTATTGTACTATTGGCGTGGGGTAGTAGCAAAGCTTCTATCGTAGCGAAAGCTGTTGAAGGTGATATTACTTCAGAAGTGCCTTCATCTTACCTACAATTGCACGATAATACTACTTTTGTGCTTGATGCAGAAGCGGCTTCAGCTCTTACTCGTATCAATACTCCTTGGCTCGTGACCGATGTACAATGGAACGAAGACCTTAAAGCTAAAGCTATCGTATGGCTATGCGAGCACTTGGGCAAAACAATACTTAAACTTACCGACTCTGACTACAACGAAAACGGTATGTCTAAACTTCTTGCAGAATCAGGTCCAGCTTACGATTTGAATATCGCGATGTTTAACCGCCTACAACACACTATCACCGGTTGGCCAGGAGGTAAACCTAATGCTGATGATACTAACCGCCCAGAACGCGAACACCCACACAAAAAACGTGTTATTATCTTCAGTCCGCACCCTGATGATGACGTTATTTCAATGGGAGGTACTTTCGACCGCTTGGTATCGCAAGGACACGAAGTACACATCGCTTACCAAACTTCAGGTAATTTTGCCGTATCAGACCACGAAGCGTTGAAATTTGCTGAAGTGTTTAAAGATATAGTAAAAGAAAACAAAGGTGAAGTAGCTGTACTGGATGAGATTATCAGCAATATTACTAATAAGAAATCGAATGAAATAGATACCTTATTAGTACGCCAACTAAAAGGTAATATACGCCGCCACGAATCATTGGCAGCTACTCGCTATGAAGGCGTACCTGATAAACACGTACACTTCCTCAACTTGCCTTTCTACGAAACAGGAGGCGTGAAGAAAAACCCTATAGGTGAGGCAGATATTAACATTATAATGAACCTTATAGAAGAGGTAAAACCACACCAAATATATGCCGCTGGTGACCTTGCTGACCCTCACGGTACTCATAAAGTGTGCTTAGACGCTATTTTTGCAGCTCTTAAGAACTTGAAACACAAGGATTATATGAAAGACTGCTGGGTATGGCTATACCGTGGTGCTTGGCACGAATGGGATATACACGAAATAGAAATGGCAGTGCCTATGAGTCCGGCGCAAGTGCTTAAGAAACGTCAGGCTATCTTCTTCCACCAATCGCAAAAAGATGGTGCGATGTTCCAAGGAGATGACTTGCGTGAGTTCTGGCAACGTGCAGAAGCACGCAATAGCCAAACAGCACAACGCTATCGCAATTTAGGCTTGGCTGATTATGAAGCTATAGAAGCGTTTAAACGATACTTTTTCTAATTTGACGATTTGACGATTTGTCAATTTGACAATTATAGATGAGATAAAAAAGGCAGTGCAGTGATGTGCTGTCTTTTTTTTAAATAAAAATAAAATTTTAGTGGCTATAGTTGTAGAAGTGAAAAATATTTGTACTTTTGCGAATTGATTAACTTAAAATCAGTAATAACTAATATAATAAAAATAATTTAAAAACGATGAGAAAAACTTTTTTAAACTTAGGTGTTTTTGCACTTTTATCAACATCGGTGGGAGCGCAAGTGAAGGACATTAGCTTCGCGGTAGCCCCTACAGGTGATTATGTATGGTGGCAGAAGAAAACCGCTATCACTAATGGCTTTATGGCAGGTGGCTATGTAGGCTTCGGCTTCGGTAGAAATATAGAATTATTGGGTTCGTATAGACAAGCAATGGGAATGAAATCGACCCTTGCAGGTTATGACGCTCCTACTGCTATTAGCAATGCTTTTGAAGCTAAAGATGTGGCTGTACACAGATGGGGAGGCGAACTGAAAGGGAATATACCCTTAGCGTACTCTTTTCAGCCTTATGTTACTTTAGGGTCAGGAGTGCAGACTATCAAAGCTAATGACTTAAGCCAAGACCAAGTGTATTTTGGATTAGGATTAGGGGCTAAGTTTAACCTTGCCCGTCGCCTTACGCTGAACGTACAAGCTAAAGCAACTCGTTTTAGCTTTGACCCTAGCAACGTGCTTTATAAACCTACAGAAGCTAATACTTCTGCTTATAACACTTGGATAGATAATAACGTAGAAGAGGAAAATCATTTAGCGTGGAGTGTAGGTGCAGGGCTACAGCTTTACTTAGGAGGTCGCAACCCTAATCAGCTGACAGCCTTAGACCAAGCGTATACTAACTTGAAGAGCTTTAAGGTGGTAATAGAGCCTACTTTGGGTTACTTAAACTTCAATAACGATAGTAACCTACGCGATGCTTACTTTGGAGGTTTGGCATTAGGGGTAGACTTTACTGAATATATAGGTATTAGAGGCTATTACCACCGTGCTATGACTGATGAGAAGCTCTCTGCTAATTTTGAAAACCTATCAATATACGGAGGTGATTTCTTAGCGCGCCTAAATGTAGCTAGTGGTGTAGTGCCTTACGTACAAATAGGTGCTGGCTATATGAAGATAGGCGATAATTATGTAGGCAAAGTAGCAAGTGTAGCTAATAAGTCGGGTATTTTTGCTAAAGGAGGGGTAGGTTTGGCTATACCTTTAGGCAAACGTGTAGAGCTTTTTGGCGTTGCTAACTTGCTTTATACTACTCATAATGAAGATGTAACTACCGCATTGAGCTCAGTGAACAAACTAAAAAGCAATGTATTTTACAATGCAGGGCTACGCATTAAATTGGCTAAGTCAGTAGAGAGAGAGTTATACGAGCAACAGTTGGGTGCTGCTGAAGCTGCTACTGTTCCCGTTTCGGTAACTACCACCTCTGCTACCACAACAAATGCGGCTTCTACTGTTTCGCCTGAAAAACGAAACTTAGCTTACTACAATAGCCAAATAACTGCTGTAGAAAAACAAATACAGTTGGCTTACCAAAACGGTGATACCGCTAATGCTAACCGTCTGCTAAAAGAAAAACAACAATGGGAAGACTTAAGAAATACATACGTAGCAGAACATTTGCCTTACCCAGTAGCAGAACAAGTGCGCTTAGTGCGTATGACGCCTGAAGAGCTACAACAGCTTATTGATAGTGTAGTGAAAAACATTAGAGAAGGCGAAGGTAAAACACCAGAACAGCGCATAGACCGTTTAGAAAAATTGCTTTTAGAAACCCAAGCAGCGAGAGAAGAAGTGCAAAAGGCAAAAGACGAATTGCAAAAAACGACTGACGAAGTGCAAAAAGCAAAAGATGAATTGCAAAAAACGACAGACGAAATACAAAAGGCAAAAGTTGGTGCGCCAGCAGCGAAATAATTATGAAGTATATCTATCAGATTATAGGGGGGCTATTGTTATGTGTGCAAACCATAAATGCACAGATAGCACCTACCCCAAAAAAGACAGAGATAGTAATGACGGTAGATGAATTGCGATATCTTTTAGAACAAATAGGGAAGGCAGAGCTGACTACCCTTAGAGATAAGCAGTTAGACAGTATGCTATCGGCTGTGAATTATAAGACAGAACAAATGTCACCTACTTCGGTAGTTATAAATGAGTATCGGTTAGTAAAGGCAGCAGCAGTAAGTCCTACGGTAGTGGGAACCACTAGTAGTACTATTACCAGCCGTACGGCAAGTAATACTGCTATCGCTCGTACAGCAAGTAATACTACTATTGCTCGTACAGCAAACCCTGCAGTAGTTCGTACTGCTACTAATACTGCTATAACTCAGCGTTCTGTAGTGCCTGCAGCTGTGGTTCAAACACAGACTACTGCTGCTATAGCTCAGCAGTTAGCCCAACTATCGGGTACGGTAGAACAGCTGCGCAAACAGCAGCAATTGCTCTTAGCTACTTTAGTAGCCAATACAGGAATGGTAGCGGCTAAAAGTAATACTGCTCCTACTGCTGCGAATGCTCAGGCTACCGCTGTAGGCACCCAAGCCACTGTAGCTACTACAACAGCTACTACGGCAACATCAGGCTATGCTCCTATAGTAGTGCAAAGTGTAACAGCCACAGGGGTACCTATACAGATTTCGGCAGAAAAACGCAGCGAATTAGAACAGCTTTTGGCTGCCTATGGGCATAAGAAAGCGTTGCTCTATTTCGCTAATAATAAAACGATACCTTTAGCTTATGACCCTACAATAATAGACGAGATGGTAACGATGCTACAAGCGCACCCCGAACTATCCATACTTTTAGAAGGGTATGCGAGTGCCGTAGGGAGTGCTGCCTATAACAATGTGCTCTCTATGGAGCGTGCTGTAGCTGTTGCCCAGATACTAAACGCTAAAGGGATAAGCAACGAGCGTATACTGACCGCTTTTAAAGGAATAGACCCACAAGCTACTCCTGCACAAGCGCGCCGTGTAGAGCTACGAGTGGTTATCAGAAGTTATTAATAAAACAAAATATTAAAAAAAGGAAAAAGCAGTGCCTCGTTGCACTGCTTTTTTATGTTGAAAAATGCAGATGCGCTGATAAAATATTAACCATATTTTTGGGTATAAATAAAAAGTGTTTTATCTTTGCCGCAAATATTAGAATATTATGTTTCACAAAGAAGGATTTAAGATTATCTTGGTTAGCTTTGCTATTACAGTAATAATAGCCTTGATAGCTCATTATTGTATTGATATAGAATGGCTTAAGCTATTGGTGCAATTGGTAGCTTTTGTCTTTTTGATAGCTATACTACAGTTTTTTAGAAACCCTAAACGCCTCACGCCTAAAAATGACGCACATATTATCGCTCCTGTAGATGGTAAGGTGGTGGTAATAGAAGAAGTGTTTGAAAAAGAATACTTTAAAGATAAACGTTTGCAGGTGTCGATATTTATGTCGCCTTTAAATGTACACGTAACACGCTATGCTTTAGGAGGTAAGGTAACTTACAGTAAATATCACCCTGGTAAATACTTAGTAGCGTGGCACCCTAAGGCTTCTGAAGAAAATGAACGCACTACTGTAGTAGTAGATAACCCTGTATTTGGTGAGGTGCTATACCGACAAATAGCAGGAGCTTTGGCAAAACGTATTGTCAATTACGCTAAAGTAGGTGATACAGCAGTGCAAGGTGAAGATGCGGGCTTTATAAAATTTGGTTCGCGTGTAGATGTGTACTTACCTTTAGGAACTAAAGTAAAAGTTCAGTTAGGTGATAAAGTGAAAGGAGGCGTACAAGTGATTGCCGAAAAATAAGAAAGATGATGAAAAAAATACTCCTATTATTAGCAGCTATATTTGCAGGGGCTGTTTACGCAAAGACTGATAATCAAACAGATACGACCTTAGTAGTAACAAAAGATACTCTTACTATTGTGGCAGTAGGTGATGTGATGATAGGCTCAGCTTTTCCGGCAGGCAATCTGCCGCCAGATGATGCTAAAAATAGCTTTAAGCACGTGAAACCTTATCTGAAAGGCGATATAGTGTTTGGCAATTTGGAAGGAGCTATTTTAGATGAAGGCAATTCAGAGAAATGTAAAAACTCGGAAGCAGGTACTTGTTATGCTTTTAGGATGCCAGACCGCTATGGTGATATACTAAAAGAGGCAGGTTTTAACCTTATGAGTACCGCTAATAATCACGCTAATGACTTTGGAGAGAAAGGGCGACGCAATACGGCTAAAGTATTGGACAATGTAGGGATTTACCACGCAGGGCCTGTAGAAAATAAGTCAGTAGTATTTGAAAAAGACGGAGTGAAGTACGGTTTCTGTGCCTTTTCGCCTAATAGTAATATGTTGTCAGTAAACAATATAGCTCAGGCAACTGACTTAGTAAAGGAGCTCAGAGCACAGGCAGATATAGTTATTGTTTCGTTTCACGGAGGGGCTGAAGGGTCTAAACATACCCGCGTACCCCGAACTAATGAGTTATTCTACGGAGAAAATAGGGGAGATGTGCATAAGTTCGCTCACTCAGTAATAGATGCTGGAGCGGATATAGTATTGGGACACGGGCCTCATGTTACGCGTGCTGTGGAGGTGTACAAAGGAAAGTTTATCACCTATAGTATGGGCAACTTTAATACTTATGGACAGTTTAACCTGCAAGGTGTTAATGGAATAGCCCCCCTCTATCAGATAAAAATAGATAAGAACGGCAATTTTATATATGCAGATGTTATCTCTACAAAGCAAACCAAAGGAATTGGCTTAGAGTTGGACGCTGAAGGTAGGGTATTTCAGGAAATAAAGAGGCTTACAGGACTTGATTTTCCTGAAGCACAATTGCAGTTTGAAGAAGGAAAAATTAGACAATTAGTCAATTAGGCAATTTGCCGATTTGCCGATTTGTCGATTTGTTAATTAGTAAATTAGTATAGAAATTATTATCATTAATAATTAAACAATTAATCATTAAAAAAGATGGGAAGAGCATTTGAATTTAGAAAAGCCCGTAAGTTTAAACGTTGGGCTGCAATGGCAAAAACATTTACCCGTATAGGGAAAGACATCGTAATGGCAGTGAAAGAGGGAGGGCCACACCCTGAAAGTAACTCGCGACTACGTGCCGTAATACAGAATGCTAAGGCAGCTAATATGCCGAAAGAAAATATAGAACGCGCTATAAAAAAAGCAAGTGAAAAAGATACCGCTAACTATAAAGAAGTGCTTTTTGAAGGTTATGCACCACACGGTATAGCTGTGCTGATAGAAACTGCTACTGATAATAACAACCGTACCGTAGCGAATATACGCAGCTACTTCAATAAATGCAATGGTACATTGGGGACTTCGGGTTCGGTAGAATTTATGTTTGACCATACGTGTAACTTCCGTATCAATGCTGAAGGTATAGACCCTGAGGAATTAGAACTTGAGATGATAGATTTTGGAGCTGAAGAAGTATTTGCTGACGAAGATGGTATTCTTATTTATGCTCCTTTTGAGAGTTTTGGAGCTATACAAAAAGAGCTTGAAAGTAGGAATATAGAAATTCTTTCGTCAGGTTTTGAACGCATTCCACAGGTTACCAAAGAACTCACTCCTGAAGAACAAGCTGATGTAGAAAAGCTATTAGAAAAGATAGAAGAAGATGATGATGTTCAAAACGTCTATCACACTATGAAGGAAGCGGAGGAGTAATTTATTAATTAGCAAATGAAAATGAATAATATATAAAAAGAGGCTACTATTTTTAGGTAGCCTTTTTTTGATTTTAAGAAATTAAACAATATTTAAAATTTGGTGCGTATATAAAAAAGATGTATATTTGCACGCAACTAATTTTCTTTTTACTAAAAAATGGATTTTCAAGACAAAATAATCAGTGAGGGGCTGACATATGATGATGTGCTTCTCATTCCTAATTATTCGGAAGTGCTACCACGTGAGGTTGCCATCACTTCTCAGTTTACGCGTAATATCACGCTAAATGTGCCTATTATTTCGGCTGCTATGGATACTGTTACCGAAGCAGCAATGGCTATCGCTATGGCTCGCGAAGGCGGTATAGGGGTACTGCACAAAAATATGACCATAGAAGAGCAAGCTAAGCAAATAAGAAAGGTAAAGCGTGCTGAAAGTGGTATGATAATTGACCCTGTAACCCTACATTTAGATGCTAAAGTAGCTGATGCTAAGCGCTGTATGAAGGAGAATAACATAGGGGGGATACCTATAGTAGATGATAATGGTATTCTAAAAGGTATTGTAACTAATCGCGATTTGCGTTTTGAGCAGGACAATACTCGCCCTATAGTAGAGGTGATGACTGCTAAAAACTTAGTGATAGCTAATGAAGGCACCTCTATGAAAGAGGCTGAAAAGATATTACAACGCAGCAAAATAGAAAAACTACCTGTAGTAGATAAGAACTATAAATTGGTTGGGCTTATCACTTTCCGCGATATTGCTAACTTGCAAGAGAAATCAGTCTCGAACAAAGATAGTATCGGTAGGCTACGTGTGGCAGCTGCTTTGGGGGTAACAGCAGATGTAGTAGAACGCGCTGAAGCCTTAGTGCAAGCCGGTGTAGATGCTGTAGTAATCGATACCGCACACGGACATACTAAAGGAGTAGTTAATGCTTTGAAAGCAGTAAAGAGTAAGTTTGCAGACTTAGATGTAGTAGTAGGGAATATAGCTACTGCTGAAGCTGCTCTCTATTTGGCTGAAAGCGGCGCTGATGCTGTGAAAGTAGGAATAGGGCCAGGTTCTATATGTACTACTAGGGTAGTGGCAGGGGTAGGTTATCCGCAACTATCGGCAGTGATGAACGTTGCTAAAGCCTTAAAAGGCAAAGGAATACCCGTGATAGCTGATGGAGGTATCAGATATACAGGTGACATAGTGAAAGCTATCGCTGCAGGCGCTCATAGTGTAATGCTCGGTTCGCTGTTGGCAGGCACGAAAGAATCACCAGGTGAAACCATTATTTTTGAAGGTAGAAAGTATAAATCGTATAGGGGAATGGGCTCTGTAGAGGCTATGAACCAAGGTAGTAAAGACCGCTATTTTCAGGATGTGGAAGACGATATTAAGAAATTAGTGCCAGAAGGTATTGTAGGGCGTGTGGCCTATAAAGGAGAGTTGCAAGAAAGTATGCACCAATTTATTGGAGGCTTGCGTGCAGGTATGGGCTATTGTGGAGCTAAAGATATAGAAACACTGCAAGCAGTGAGTAGATTTGTGCGTATTACAGCCAGTGGTATTGCAGAGAGTCACCCTCATAATATCACTATTACTAAAGAAGCACCTAATTATTCAAGATAAAAGAATAAACGATGTTAAAGAAAATATCGCCTTATAGCCTGATAATGCTTTCATTTGTAGGGTTGATTATCATCGGGGCACTCCTATTGAACCTGCCTTTTTCGCATTATCCTGATAAAGAAGTTTCTTTTTTTGAGGCTCTTTTTACGGCTACTTCGGCGGTGACCGTTACAGGCCTATCAATAGTAGATATAGGAGCTGTCTATACAGTTTTTGGGAAGTTTATACTGTTGATACTCATACAGTTTGGAGGGTTAGGTGTGCTGACTATCTCGTCAGTATTCGTTTTGCTTATCGCTAAACGTATAGGTTTTTACACGAAACGTTTGGTGGCAGAAGAGCTGAACCATAACAAGATGTACGACATTTATACAGTAACTAAGCGAGTGGTTTTTATTACTCTGCTATTTGAGGCAATAGGAGCGGTGCTATTATTTGGCTCGTTTATACAAGACTATTCGTTTTTTCAGGCGCTGTTTATGTCGGTATTTCATTCGGTATCCGCTTTTTGCAATGCCGGTATAGCACTTTTTCCTCATAGTTTTGAGGGCTATACTTACAATGTATATGTGAATGTAATTATCGCTTTTCTGATTATTTTTGGGGGGTTAGGCTTTACCACTATCATTCAGGCAGGCGAGTATTTGCAGCATAAGCGCAGACGGCTTGATATTAATTCGCAGTTTTCAATACTGATGACGATAGTGCTACTATTAGCAGGTACTTTGCTGTTTTTCATCTTAGAGTATAAAAACTATCATACTCTTTACGGCAAAGGATTGTTTAACCAGTTGCTCATCAGCTTTTTTCACTCAGTAAGTTTGCGTACAGCAGGTTTTGACACTATACCGTTAGAGCACTTGGGTAGTGCTACTATTCTTTTCTGTGTAACTTTTATGTTTATAGGAGCCTCGCCAAACTCTACCGGTTCGGGGGTAAAGACGACTACTATAGGTATATTGTTTTTGGGAATTAAGACGGCACTGCTTAACAAGAACTACATAGAGTTCTCTAAACGGCGTATTTCGTGGAAACTTTTTAACAAAGCCTCTGCTTTAGTATTTATTGCGATGATGTATGTGCTGATAATGATAGTAGTACTGGCAAGTATAGAGCCTCATTTTGAATTTACTAAAGTGGCATTTGAGCTTATTTCAGCTTTTAGCACTTGCGGACTTTCTACTGGTATTACGCCTTATTTAAACAAAGCTTCGCAGGCTATACTGATGTTTACGATGTTTTTGGGTAGGGTAGGCCCGCTTACTATTGCTTTAGCCTTTTCGCGTCCGCGTGCTGAAGGCAACTATAAATACCCGAAAGAGAATATATTAATAGGATAATGAGGCGATTTGTCAATTTGCTGATTTGTCAATTATCAATGCGCTAAGGATTAACAAATATGAAGAATTTTTTAGTGATAGGTTTGGGTGAGTTTGGTAAATCGGTAGCTAAGACTTTATATAGTAACAATGCTACCGTACTGGTGATAGATGCTAAGGAAAACCTAATAAAACAAGCCCTTAACGAAGGAATTATAGAAGAGGCGATAATATTAGACGCTACTGATGAAATCGCTTTAAAAAAGGTAGTACGCGATGACTTTGATACTGCCTTTGTGAGTGTAGGCGATAATATACAAGCAAGTATCCTTATCACCCTGCAACTCAAAGAATTGGGAGTGAAAAATATCATTTGTAAAGCAGTAAATCACACCCAAGAAAAGGTACTCTATAAGATAGGAGCTACCCAAGTGATTTTCCCAGAGGAATCAATGGGAGAGAAGGTAGCTTACTCGGTTTTGAGACCTACTATTATTGACTATTTCAAATTTGCAGAAGATTATTTTATTTACGAGGTGAAAGTGCCGAAAACGTATGTTGGAAAATCACTAATGGAGCTGAACCTACGGCATAAGTACGAGATAAATATATTGGCAGTAAAGCATTTTGATGGGAAAATGGACGTCACCCCTGACCCCAACATTAAGCTTAATAAAGATGACTTGCTGATAATTCTCTCGAGAGAGAATGTGATAGATAGGGTGACAAAAACCTAAAAAAGATTAGTATTATGCCGTTTATCAGTCATTTAGAAGAAACATTAGCCGAAACCGATGTACTTGAACTACAAGATGAGGAGTGCCGTATCATCTTATACAATGATGATTACAATACGTTTGACTACGTAATTGATACTCTTGTGCAGGTGTGCGGTCATACTTTTGAACAGGCCGAGCAATGTGCTATTATCGTTCATTTCAAAGGGAAATGCGATGTGAAAACTGGTAGTTATGACTATCTGAAGCCTCTTTGCGTGGCTCTTTTAGATGCTGGGCTTTCTGCTGAAATAGAAGAATAAAACAACCTTAAACACTGAACAAAATACTGTGGAACTAAAATTATCAAAACCTATCTGTTTTTTCGATCTGGAAACAACAGGCATTGACATTACTAAAGACCGTATTGTAGAAATTTCGATATTGAAAGTATATCCTAATGGTAATAAAGAAAGCAAAACGTGGTTGGTAAATCCTACGATTCCTATTCCTGCAATGGCTTCGGCAGTACACGGCATCACTGATGAGAAAGTAGCTAATGAGCCTACTTTTAAAGAATTGGCTAAGCAAATACACAATATGATAAAGGATTCAGACTTAGCAGGTTATAATTCAGACCGTTTTGATATTCCGTTATTGGCAGAAGAGATGCTACGTGCAGGAGTAGATTTTGACCTTGGCAATCGTGTGACGGTAGATATACAAACGATATTTCACAAAATGGAACAGCGCACCTTGTCGGCAGCTTATAAATTTTATTGTGGCAAAGACCTACTTGAGGCACATACTGCAGCTGCTGATACTAATGCTACCTATGAAATACTGAAAGCTCAGCTTGATAAGTACGACAACTTAGAGAATAACATCAAAAAGCTAAGCGAGTTTACCTACCGAAAACAAATAGCTGATTTTGCTGGATTTATAGGCTATAACAGCGAAGGAGAGGAAATATTTACTTTTGGAAAACACAAAGGTAGCAAAGTGGAGGATATTTTTGTCAATGAACCAGGGTATTTTGGTTGGCTATTGAACGCTGATTTTCCTTTATATACCAAAAAAGTACTGACGGCTATCAAGTTGCGCAAACTATCCTCTACCATAAAATAGAAAACATCATAAACCCCAAATACAATGGAAACAACAGCTAATTACACCGAAGAAGAGAGTAAGGCAATAGCTCGTGAGTACAAAGAGCTTTTGCGCATCAGCTACCAAACCCTAACTGATGAAGATAAAAAAGTCATTCGTTTAGCTTTTGATACCGCTGTAAATGCTCATAAGAACCAACGCCGCAAGAGTGGAGAGCCTTATATATTTCACCCTATAGCTGTAGCTAAAATAGTGGCACAGCGCATAGGATTAGACGCTGTGTCTATAGCAGCGGCTTTACTACACGATGTGGTAGAAGATACCGAATATACCAATGAGGATATAGAGCAACTTTTTGGTAAAACTATAGCCCATATAGTGGCAGGGCTTACCAAAATATCGCATTTGAGTAGGGAGAATGATATTTCGCTACAAGCAGAAAATTTTAGGAAGTTACTGCTTACGATGAACGATGATGTACGCGTGATACTCATCAAAATAGCCGATAGACTGCACAATATGCAGACAATGGACTCGATGGCTGAGTATAAGCAGACAAAGATAGCTTCAGAAACCCTCTATATCTACGCCCCTATAGCTCACCGCATAGGGCTCTACAACATTAAAACAGAGTTAGAAGATCTTGCCTTAAAATATACAGACCCTGAACGCTATTTTATGATTCTCGGTAAGATGGAAGAATCAAAAGAGGAGCAACAGTCGTATATTGATGCTTTTACTAAAATAGTAGAGACCTCTCTTAATGAGCAGAAGATAGATTACTACATAAAAGGACGACCTAAATCAATTTATTCTATCAATAGGAAAATGGAGTCGCAAGGGGTAACCTTTGAGGAGGTGTATGATAAATTTGCTATCCGTATTATCTACAAAAGCGAACCTTCAGAAGAGAAATTCCTCGCTTGGAAAATATATTCTATCGTAACAGACCACTTTCGTCCCAATCCAACCCGTTTACGCGATTGGATATCTTCCCCTAAATCAACAGGTTATGAGGCGCTTCATATTACTGTAATGGGACCTAAGGGAAAATGGGTAGAGGTACAGATACGCAGTGAACGAATGCACGAAATAGCTGAAAAAGGCTATGCAGCACACTTCAAATACAAACACGGCGACCAAAAAGAGGAAGGGATAGAGGTGTGGCTTAACCGTTTACAAGAGGTATTTGAAAACAGTGAAGCCAATGCGGTAGATTTTGTAGAAGATTTTAAACTTAACCTTTATTCTAAAGAAATATTTGTTTTTACTCCTAATGGCGAGATAAAATCGTTACCTAAAGGAGCAACTCCTATAGATTTTGCTTTCTCAATTCACACAGGGGTAGGACTTAAAACACGTGGAGCTAAGGTAAATAATAAATTAGTACCTTTAAACCAAGTGCTAAAAAGCGGTGATACGGTAGAAATTATCACAGCAGAGAACGCTAAACCTACTAAAAACTGGTTGAACTACGCTACTACTTCGAAGGCGCGAAGCAAGATAAAAAATGCGTTAAAGGAAGAAACAAAAACAGTAGCAGCAGAAGGGAAAGAAATACTCTTGCGCAAACTTAAGCAGCTGAAGATTAATCTTACAGAAGAAGTGATGAACGATATGGTTAATTACTTCAAAACTAAGACTAGTTTGGATATATACTATCAGGCGGGTACAGGAGAGATTACCAACCAGATGCTTAAGGATTTCGCTTCGCATCGTACCTCATTCTTCGGTTTGTTTAAGAGCAAAGTGGTAAAGAAGGCAGTAGAAGAACCTACTTATACTGCAGGTGTACATTATGATAGTATTGTATTTGGTAAAGAAGAAGAATCATTAGACTATACTTTTTCAAAATGTTGTAACCCAATACCTGGTGACCCTATATTTGGCTTTGTAACTATCAATGAAGGAGTAAAAGTGCATAAGAAAACGTGCCCCAATGCTATATCAATGCAATCGAACTATGCTTATAGGATTATCCCTGCCAAATGGGTAAAATCAGATGAACGAGACTTTAAAGTGAGCTTGCGAATTAGTGGTATAGACCGCGATGGGCTTATTAGTGATATTTCAAAAGTAATATTGGATAGCAAATTCGTAAAGCTTACCAATATAAACATAGATACAGAAGGAAATGTATTTAATGGCAAGGTGTCAATATCGATAAATAATAATGCCACTCTTAAGAAACTAATGTTAGATATAAAAAATGTGAAAGGGGTAGATAAAGTAACCCGATTATAGATATGCGAAAATTAGCAAATAGTGAACTTCATCGTTTGGATATAGAGCAGTTTAAAAAGGCTGAGAAAACCCCTTTGATAGTAATATTAGATAATGTAAGAAGTCTTAATAATGTAGGGTCGGTATTTCGCACTTGTGATGCATTTTTGGTAGAGAAGATATACCTATGTGGTATTACAGCTACACCACCTAATAAAGAGATACATAAGACAGCTTTAGGGGCCACAGATAGCGTGGCTTGGGAGTACGCTGAAGATACACTACAGGTAGTTGAACGATTGAAGGCAGAAGGTGTGTGTGTGATAAGTATAGAGCAAGCTGAAAAGGCTGTAATGCTTAATGATTTTCAACCTAAAGCACATACGCAATATGCTGTTATATTTGGTAATGAAGTGAAAGGAGTAGCACAAGAGG
>NZ_KN390027.1:1665-2953 GCF_000213295.2 Capnocytophaga sp. oral taxon 329 str. F0087 | reverse complement strand
CCTACGAAAGTAGGCGGTATATTGTCAGCTACTTTTATGGTTTGAGTATGCGTTAGCGTGGTACAACCATCAGTCGCGGTAAAGATACGCAATAAGGTAAAACGATTATCGCACAGCACAGCGGTTTTCTTCTCTTCCATACGATAACTCACACTCGCACAGCCCCCTGTTGTGGTAGGCATTACAGCTGTAGGCACTTCCTTAGCACAACTAAGATTAAGGTCTTGAGGCAAAGTAGTAGCTACAAATGCCAAAGGCTCAGAAACAAGATTGTTGTCTTTTTCAATAGTAAAACCTCCCGTTTGCGGATGATAATCTGTAAGCGCAAACGCCACCCCCTCTATTACCTCTACTTTCAGCACTGCCTTTGATGTATTGATATTAGGCAAAGTAACCTCTTCAGCACCATCATTAGCCGTTTCAGCCAAAACAATATGCTTAAACGTTTTCCCTAAATCATCTGACAGCAGCACACGCACCTTTGTGCCTGCAAAAATAGCGGCATCAACCTTCCATTGCAGCGATATTTTCTCACCACCTTTGTATTTGTTTTTAGGGGTAGTGGTAATTTCAAAAGGAGTCCCCTCTTTTACAGTAACCTTTGTTTCTGCCAAATCATATTGCACTATATAATCGGCAGCCTGCTGAGGTTGTGCATCACTTACCCCCAACCAAAAAGTAAAAGTACCCGTTGTCTGATGAGCTAAACCGCTATTAGCCACTACATTTCCAGAATTTTCGTGATACTCTGTTTTAATAGTAACAGGGTTAGCGGTAGTAGGTTTATAAATAGCGTACTGCGTTATAGGGGTTTCGTCACCATTGCGTACATCGTGCTGATTTACAGCATATAGCAAGACGCTGCTATCAGGGTCAGTAGCGGGAATATAAAACTGAAAGAAAGTACCTTTCGGAATCGTATAATGATTTTTAAGCTTGCTGCGGTCTATACGCGGAGCTTGGGTAGCAAAAGTCTTATCTTGGGCTTTCGCAGGTACTTGTGTCAATCGTTTGCGTATGCGCTCTATGCTCGATAGCGAGAAAAAATCACGAGGACTACCATAGCTCATCACCGAAGTACCGCTACCGAGTTCTGTTTTTTCGCTATCGTAAGCAGCCGAGCCTTTATGACTGCTAAAAGTGTGCCTACCGCCAAATAGGTGTCCTATTTCGTGAGCTATAACTTCTTTAGTAAGTACAGCTACGGCATCAGCTTTGGTATTAGGTTGATAAACTCCTTCAATATGTGCCAATCCTCTGATACCACTTTGCTGAGAAGAGGTATATA
>NZ_KN390027.1:0-902 GCF_000213295.2 Capnocytophaga sp. oral taxon 329 str. F0087 | reverse complement strand
TATACGAGAGAGATACCCACATCATAGCTATTTTCTCCTATAAGACTATTAATAACGATTGTAGAATTATCCTTAACGTAACTAGCATTGCGACTGCTAGCAAAGGTCTCTTTTGTTGCATCTTTGATAATAAGGCGTTCGTCATTCACCACCTCAAAGCGTACCCCTAAATCGCGCAGATACATTTCGTTAAGAAAAGCTTCAGTATCCGCCCAAAAAGTTTTTACTTTTTCTATCTTACTATCAAAATAGTATCTACTGAATGTACTATAAGGAATGTGCATTGCCAATCGGTATACCCTTAGCACTTGTGTATTAGCAATTTTTGGTTGCGCTTCTTCAGCAGCTAAAACCGGTCTTGCAAAAGCGCTATGTTTATGAGGTTCTTTATCCTGATTGCCGCAGACACCTTGTTCATTTTTATAAAATACTAACTGTCCTTTACTATCAGAAATTTCGTATGAAGTTCCTTGATAATTAAAATTCCCCGAAACAGATTTCCCTACTGAAAGAGAAGCCACAAAATCCCCTTTATAGTAACCTACAAAACTTTTAATTCCTTTTTTCGCAAACGAAGTAGGGCGTTCTTGCCACTCAATAGCAATCCCCTGCTGTGCCGACACCGCTTTCAGCCATTTATCCGCCACATTCTGTGCTTTCCCAAACAACACACACCCTATCAATAATCCTATTGTAATAATATTCCTCATAATTCTTATTTCATTCTTTTTTATCCATCACTATAATAAAACTAATCTTTCCTCCTATTTCCAAAGTATCTCCTAAAACAATCTCTTTCCCCGATATCACATCTGTACCCCTCAAAAATCCCGCCAAACTCTCAGTAAGCCGATTATTTTATAAAAGCATCTGCACTCTGTCACATCAATAAGCTTTCTAAG
>NZ_KN390026.1:12380-19540 GCF_000213295.2 Capnocytophaga sp. oral taxon 329 str. F0087 | reverse complement strand
GCCCTGAGTGGGGGTATCCTTAAAAGTGATAAATAATATCAAAAAAATGCCCGTTAGCTTTAGCTAACGGGCATTTTTTTAATTATTAAAGCTGAATTAGTACCACCAAAGCCAAATGAATTGCTCAAGAAAGCATTGATGGACTTTTGTTGCGTACTGCTGATAATATTTAGCTTGGCACTGTCTTCATCGGGGGTTTCGAAGTTGATATTAGGAGCTATAAAGTCGTGTTGCATCATTAGTATGCTGTATATGAGCTCGCTTGCCCCTGCCATCCAGCATTCGTGTCCCGTCATCGATTTAGTAGAGCTCACAGGCGTTTTGCTGCCAAATACTTCGTAAATAGCCTTTGCTTCATTGGCATCGCCTATGGGGGTAGATGTAGCGTGCGCATTGATATAGTCTATCTCGTGGGGCTGCATACCTGCATTTTGCAGTGCTCGCCTCATCGCGCGGGCGGGGCCTTCTACACTTGGGGTAGAGATATGAGCGCCGTTAGAAGAAAAGCCGTAGCCTACTACTTCGGCTATAGGGGTAGCCCCACGCTTTAGCGCGTGCTCATAACTTTCGAGTATAAGGGTGGCAGCCCCTCCGCTAGGTACTAAGCCGTCTCGATGTGCATCAAACGGACGAGAGGCAAGTGCAGGCGCCTCTTCGCGTATTGAGAAAACTCCTAATCCGTCGAAACTGCCCATACAATAAGGGTTTACCTCTTGGGCTCCGCCGCATATGATACAATCTTGCATACCGCTCTGTATCAGTAGATAGCCCAACCCTACGGCGTGCGAACCACTGGCACAAGCCGCGCTAATGCTCATATTCACTCCGCGCAGCTGAAAGAGCGTGGAGAGGTTCATCGTAACGGTAGAGTTCATTGTGCGAAATACTGCCCCTGAACCGAGTAATGCCGTGTCTTTCTTCTCGCGTATTTTGTCGTGTGTGAGTACTACCGATTCGGCTACGCTATCGTTTCCGTAGAGAATGCCTACTTCATTCTGGCGTAGAAAATCGAGGTCTATCTGTGCCGCGCTAAGGGCATCGCGGGTAGCCATATAGGCAAACTCACTTTCCTGCCCCATAGATATGCGCTCTCTCCGCCCCAATATACCTTTGAGTTCTGGGGTAGGCAGAACACCTGTAAGGGCTGACCTATAGCCCATCAGCTTGCGCTCGGGCTGTACTACAATACCCGACTTCCCCTGATATAATGAGCTATAGACCTCGCTTAGCGAAGTGCCTATACACGAATAAATCCCCATTCCTGTGATGACAACCCTCATAAGAATTTTGATTAGAGTGATGAAAGGTCTTTACCGATGTCTCTTCGGTAATAAGCCCCTTCGAAATGTATTTTGCTGATACTGTGGTATGACTTCTGTAGCGCTTGGTGAAAATCAGCACCTAATGAGGTGATTGCCAATACCCTACCGCCTGCCGTTAGCAGTGCGCCCTCTTTTAGGGTTGTGCCTGCGTGGTATACCATACTATCGGTTACACTTTCGGTGCCGGTGATGACTTTCCCTTTTTCGTATTCCTCAGGATAGCCCCCTGATACCATTACCACTGTGGTAGCGCTTTCTGGGGTTACCTTTAGCTCTTGTGCAGCCAAAGTGCCGTTGTAAAGCGATTGGAATAGAGGCACTAAGTCGCTTTCTATGCGAGGTAAAACCACTTCTGTTTCGGGGTCGCCCATACGCACGTTGTATTCTATCACGTAAGGTTCGCCTTCAACTTTTATAAGTCCGATGAAAACAAAACCTTTATAGACAATGCCTTCTGCTTGTAGTCCGTTGATGGTAGGTTTTACGATGCGCTCTTCTATCTTCTGCATAAAAGCGGCATCGGCAAAAGGCACCGGAGAAACCGCCCCCATACCACCAGTGTTGAGCCCTGTATCGGCTTCGCCTATACGCTTGTAGTCTTTGGCAGTAGGCAATATTTTATAATCGACGCCATCGGTTAGCACAAAACAGCTAAGCTCTATACCTTTGAGGAACTCTTCAATCACTACTTTGGTGCTGGCTTGCCCGAACTTAGCATCGATAAGCATATGGCGTAGTTCGGCTTGTGCTTCGTGTAGGTCTTCGAGTATTACGACCCCTTTGCCTGCCGCCAATCCGTCGGCTTTGAGGACGTAAGGGGCTTTCATCGTGCTGAGGAAAGCACAACCTTCTTCAACCGTTTCCTTAGTAAAACTCGCATATTTAGCCGTAGGAATGTTATGGCGCACCATAAACTCTTTGGCAAACTCTTTACTGCCCTCGAGGGTAGCACCGAGTTGCGAAGGGCCTATTACTTGTACGTGAGCAAGGTCTTTGTCGCTAACGAAGAAATCATATACCCCTTTTACTAAAGGGTCTTCGGGACCTACTACCACCATTGCAATCTCTTTTTCGAGTACAAAGGCTTTTAGCGCAGGAAAGTCGGTAGGGCTAATAGCTACATTGGTAGCTACGTGGTGAGTACCCCCATTGCCAGGGGCTATGTAGAGCTGGTCGCAAAGTGGACTGCTGTGTAGTTTTACGGCAAAGGCGTGTTCGCGACCGCCAGAGCCTAAGATTAGTATATTCATTTCTGTCAATTTGTCGATTTGTTGATTTTGCCGATTAGTCAATTTGTTTTATTTGTTGATTTTGCAAATGGGTATGGGTTGCATTTTGTGTTGGTTAGCACGGTTGAGGCGGGTGTATATCTCGAATACTTCGCGCTGTCTGCCTGTGAAGGCTTCGGCAGTTTGTCCTTGCTCAGTTTGGAGCATAGCCCACTCTAACTCGTCGTAAGTGGCTTTTAACTGGTCTTCATCGCTGCGGTCATCGCCAAAAAGTCCGTCAGAGGGTTTGGCTTTGAGAATGCTTTGAGGCACCTGTAAGTACTCGCCAAGTTTGTACACTTCACTCTTCATCAGGTCGGCTATAGGACTGATGTCTACGCCTCCATCGCCGTATTTGGTGAAGAAGCCTACGCCAAAATCTTCTATCTTATTGCCGGTACCTACTACGATATACCCCTCTAAACCAGCGAAGTAGTAAAGAGTCGTCATTCGTAGGCGGGCACGGGTGTTCGCCAAAGCCATTTCGTAGGTGGGCTTATCGGTCAGCGGCACTTGCACTACGAATTGGTCGAATACAGGGGTGAGGTCTACCCGCAAATTAGTGACGTTAGGGTAGTGCGCCTTGAGGAAGCTGATGTGCTCTTCGGCTCTGCTTATGTGGCTTTCTGCCTGATGAATGGGCATTTCGAGGCAAAGGGTAGGTAACCCCGTACGCGCGCAGAGAGTAGAGACTACGGCTGAGTCTACCCCTCCTGATATGCCTATCACCAAGCCTTTGACACGGGCTTGCTGGGCGTAGTTTTTTATCCAATCAATGATTTGAGAAGCTGTTTTTTCCACTTTTTGATATTTTTGAATTGTTATGATAGGAAATTTACTATAGCATCGCCGTTTTGGGCTGCTGTGGTAAAAAACTGTTGCAACTTTTCGAAGTGATACTTTAGGTAAGAAAAATCATCTTCGTTCCACTCTAATGAGGGATAAAGCTCTTCATTTGCAGCCATCTCTTCGGGATTGTAGTTTTCCCTTAAGTCAGCTTCGGACATAGCACTGAGTCGCTTACTGAGTGCCGCCACTTGAGCGGGGGTAATGTAGTGCGCAGGTCCAAATCCATAGAGGTCAGACTGCTCATCAAAAAGCTGTCCGCTGAAAAAGAGGCGAGATACATCATCGTCGGAATCTTCTTCGTAGCCGCATACGAAAGCACTGCCTGTGAGTAGGTACATAATGCCGCTCCATGCCTTATCAACATCAAATAAACGTTCACTGGTTTCTTCAGCCTCGAAAAGCGTATGAATCTCCTCTTCGAGTGCCTTAGGTTCTTTTAGATATTTGTCAAACTCCGCCTTAGGTACGCGGAGGTAGTTCATAATCATACCCATAATATTGCTGTTTTACTATTGAAAGCACAAAGATAGTAATTTAATGACAAATGGCAAATGGCAAATGACAAATTAGGATATTTTTCTGTTTTCGGGTTTTTGGGGAGATATTTATACTTTGGGCGATGTTGTGTTCTTCCTGTATCGTTCCTGTATCGTTCCTATATCGTTCCTATATTGTTTGTATAGGGTAAGTAAGAACAGAAAAAATTTCGGTGGTGTTTCAAAAAGTATGATGAAAAACAACAAGTCTTGCGAAAAGCTCGTTTTATTCTATGTCTCAATTTACAGTTATTCCACTCTATCCCAACAGTATATGCTTTTCCTATTAGATGATTATCCTCTTTAAAAGTTGTTTTAAAACTTTTCCAATCATCAGTTGCTATAGAATCATAGGTAATATTCAGTTCTTTAAGTTGCTTCCTTAACTTTTTAGCTGTTCTTAAATCTCTTTTACCCCAAACATAAGTTATAATTTCTCGTGTTTCTCTGTCATAAGCGTATATAAGCCACTGTTTGTTCTCTTTTTTCTGAACATAAGTCCAAAATTCATCATACTTTTTAAATCACCTCCAAATTTTTTTATCTATGATAGAAAGAAATTTTTGATACGTTTGTATATCTGTTGATTATTTGTTATTTTTGTAGCCCAAAATTAAGCCCTATGGCTACATACAAACTACCCTTGCATTTTTGATGTAGATACGGACACTGATTACTTTTTGGGGCATCTGGTGAATATCAGGCTCGATGATAACTACCGCCTTCATTTAGAAACGATTAGTGGATAATAAACCTATGAAAAAACTTACTTTTGAGAAATATGGCTTGAGTCCGGAGAAAGTGGAACAGCTCAGGGCTTATAAGATTTTGCCCGATAAACAAACCCTAAAAAACCTCATCAAAGCCTACGAAACGGACAAGGCGGAAGAAACAGAAATTGCTGATTTTCAGAGAGAGCTGAGCCAGCCTATCGATGAGGAATATATTCGTTTTCTGTTGGAGCACAACGGAGGCATTCCTTCTAAAAACAGGGTGAAAGGCAGTAAGGTGGTAATAGACCGCTTTTTGGCTTTTCGGTCGGCTTATAAGTTTCATTCGCTGATAGACTTGTATACTGACTTTCAGAAACAGGGAATACCGATTGCGTGCACTCCTGCGGGCGATACGCTTCTATTAGCAGAAGACCAGCAGATTTATCTTTTTAATCATAATATACAAGACATAGAGCCCTCTCCTATTGCTACTTCTTTTGCCGATTTACTAATGAAACTTTATTAATTTGCAATGATTGATTACACTCCCAAAGAACATGGCTGGGCAATGGTAACTATTAGCAATGGCACTACCGAAATAGCCTTTGTAGCCTCTCACTTGCACGATAGTAGGCAGGATTTGATACGCTCGGTAGCAACCTTAGAAAAGTACAAAGAAGCAATCGTTGTTTTTCAAGATGAACCCGATGGTTATGTACTTCACTTAGAGCGCGATAACAAGCATTGCTATTATACCCTTCATTCCTTTAAAAATTATGACCCAACAGCCCTTTGCGAATTGGTTTTAGAAGGAAACATCAGTTTAGCGAGTTATAAAAACGACATAGCAAAGATAAAATAACACTATATGGAAATTACACAAGCCCTTAAAACAGAAATTTACTACGCTCTTACCGATTTTTTAAATGCTTATAAATCGCAAAATACCCAAGTATTAGCTGAAAAATTTGATATTTCAGGAGAATTTTTAGAAGAAATCTATGAAATGCTTGACTTTGTAGAAGACAAAAGCGTATTACACCTCTTTCCTATAGAAGAAATGGATAAAGAAGAAGGCGGAGGGGTGAATTTAGAGGTGTATAACTTCAACAATGATGATACCGCTGTAGGAGTGGAAGCCCACTTGTGGGATGATCAAGAATATTTTGCCATCATCAAAGGATATTACAACCTTAGAGACCAATTTCCTAAGTTTGTATTTCACTACTTTAGTTGTTAATACACCCGTTGAGGCTATCTGAAAAGTCTCAAAATCGCTTTTGCATCGCTATACTTTTGCGAGTTATAAAAACGACATAGCAAAGATAAAATAACACTATATGGAAATCACACGAGCCCTTAAAACAGAAATTTACCATTTTAAATCACCTCCAAAATTTCTAAATTTAAAACATAATTCCGTTTTCTACTAAACTTTCATAGGCTTTCTCGGTGATAATTACGTGGTCTAATAGTTTGATGTCTAAGGTTTCGGCTGCTGTTTTTACTCTCTGGGTTAGCTGTATGTCGTCGTGGCTGGGCTCGGTGCTGCCTGAAGGGTGGTTGTGTACTAAAATAATTGCGACGGCACCTTGCTCTAAGGCGTTTTTGAAGAGAAGTCGTATATCGACGGTAGTATGCGTGATGCCTCCTGAAGAAAGTCGGCATTTGTGAATGACGCGATTGGCGCTATTGAGGTATAGCACCCAAAACTCTTCGTGCGGCAGGTCGCCAATAAGGGGTTGCATTAAGGTGAAGATGTTATGAGGGGCTTCGATTCTAGGCTGTGGCTCAGGTGTTTCGGCAGCACGCCTACGCCCGATTTCGGTAGCGGCGAGAATTGTGATTGCTTTGGCTGTTCCGATGCCTTTGAAGGCGGTGAGCTGTGCGAGGGTTTGTTTGCCCAAAGTGGTTAGGCTATTGCCTACTGAAGCCAATATGCGTCTGCTTAAAGCAACGGCACTTTCATTGGCAGCCCCTGAGCCAATGAGAATGGCTAAAAGTTCTGCATTGCTTAATGCGGTTTTGCCTTGCGCCATCATCTTTTCGCGAGGTTTATCGGTGTCTTCCCAGTTTTTAATCGTCATAATTTAGTGGTTTGGATTGGGGGTGTTAATAATACTCTATGATTCTCTTTCTTGTGGTTGTGAGTTTGCCGTCTTCGTATTCCTTGACGACAGTGGCACTGCCTTGGGCATCATATTCATACTCGTAAGTGGTAGTAACCGAATAAGTAGCATACTTCCGTTCACGTTTTTCTAAATAGTCCTTGCTGTTGTAGGTACATATAGAGGTTAAAAAAAGCTCATTTTCGCTGCCTATGTAAAACTCTCCTTTAATGACTTGTCCTTTTTTGTTATGGGTTAGTACATTTTTCTGCTTACTTCCGTCTTTGTGTTCAATATTTATTTCTCTCTTGAGATTCTTATGGTCATAAGTGGAGTTCATTACAATCTTTTCATCATCTTTTTT
>NZ_KN390026.1:0-11915 GCF_000213295.2 Capnocytophaga sp. oral taxon 329 str. F0087 | reverse complement strand
TATAAACATCTGTTCGGGTAAGCTCTAAGCCTTCTGGGTTTAGCTTACTTATGCTTTGGTATAGGATATCTCCATCGCTGTTGTAAGCGGTTGTTTTTACTTCGTCGGCAGTGCGAGTAACGTAGATTTTTCTGGCCGCCTGTTCGTCCTCGTCATCATCAGAAGGAGTTAAGCGAACGGCTTCGGTATAATAGCCTTTTTCATTAAAAATATACAACATTGAATCGGAGGCTTTGGTTTTCTCTTCAAAAAACACTCTATCGACATTGCCGTAGTAATAGGTTAGCTCGAGCATTTGTTTTACCTTGCCGTGCAATTGGTTGTCGTCTAAATCTGTAAGAGGCTTAATACGTGTTTGGCAGCCTACAATGGCTATTAAGGTGGTTAAGATGATTAGTGCTTTTCTCATAGTTTGTTAGGGTTTGCTTTGTGTTGTTGATAATTTATTTGCTAGCCAGCTTACGTAGAACAACTGAAAGCTGTGGTATAGCATTATGGGTAAGAGAAACATTACTTTATTATCGTCAGGAATGCCTAATACCATCATAAACAAGCTGCCGTGTACTAATGATTTTTTAGAGCCGCAGAAGGTAGTAGTGATAGTGTCTTCGCGGTTGAAGCCCAAACGCTTAGCTGCCCAGCTTAATACGTGATAGACAATGAAGAACAGTCCTACTGATGCCCCTGCGATAATAAGAAACGTTACGGCTGGTACGCTGCTGAACACTTGATTTACAAAGGCAGTAGAAAAGCTCTCATAAACGATTAGTAAGATGATAAGTCGGTCGAACTTGCCAATGAGTTTTCCGTAACGGGTGATGAACTTTCGGCATAAGGGGTTTAGAAGCAAGCCTAATACGATAGGCAAGAGTACTTTTAGCAATAGTTGTTGGATGATAGAGGCTTGGTCGACTGTAGCGTTGCTGCTGTTATCCATGAAGGGGTGCATTAGCATAGGGGTGGCAAAGATGCCGATAAGTCCTGATATAGAGGCGTTGAAGATAGCTGAGGGTACATTGCCTTTAGCGATAGAGACCATCACCACTGATGATGATACTGTAGAGGGTAGGCAAGAGAGGAAGTATATGGAAAACCATAGCAGGTAGAAAGTAGTGTCTTTGGCTAGCGGATAGAAAGCAATGACCAAAAGCGGGAAAAGCACAAAGGTAGCCAGCTGCACTAGTAGGTGTAGTTTCCAGTTTTTGATGTCGTTTACCACCTCGCGGATATTGAGTTTAAGCCCATAGAGGAGGAAGATAATCACTATGCCCCAATCAATAAAAGTACCTAAATTGAAGTAAGCGTTATAGCTTTCGCGATAGGGGATTAGTTTGCCCAATAGTACCATTAGTACTAAGAGCCAAAGGAAGGCGTTTTTACTAAAAATCTTGCTCATTTTCTTTTATATTACTAACCATTAGTTGTTTATTGTGATTTAATAGCGCAAAAATATAAAAAACTTTTGAAGGAACTATAAAAAAATCAGAGAAAGAAGCAGAAGGGTGTGTATGATTGTGGGAACCCTTCTGCTATTCTCTGAAATATCGCCCGACTTTCTGAGGAGAATAGAATAGATGAAAGAGAATGAAAGTCGGGACTTTAAGAAAAGCAAATATCTTGTGTATTTTCGGGGGCAAAGATAAGCATTTTACCCCCCCCTATACGTTAAAGCTATGTTAAATTTTAACGCAATACTGTTAATTTTTTTGATAGCTGTCTAAAAAATGTACTACTTGTTGTTGCCGTGTGTGTAAGTCGCCTTTGAGGATAATATAACTAATGTGGTGTAGGTCAAGCATTTGTTGGAAGAAAGCAAATACCTCATCGCGCTCGTTGGGTTTATCGCGTAGGTCATCGGCTACCCAAGGCACATCGATGTAGGTTAGGAAGATAAAATCGTAATGGTGAGAGAGGGCTGCCTGCTCTATACGTGGGTCGCAATAACCGTAGTACAGATAAGAGTAAATCATCAGCTCCAGCAGACAGGTGTCGCAGAAGAGGAAGCGATGGGCTTGAGCAGCGAGCTCGTTTTCGGTGCGCATCTGTCCTTCGGCTATGGGTAGCACATCGTCAGGGGTGCAAGTAAGTCGGTGCTCGTCCCATTTGCGTTGCAGATAGGTGCGCATATACTCCTCTACATATAGGGTATGGTAGTGCTGCGCCAATAGCGCGCTTAGGGTAGTTTTGCCTGTGCTTTCAGGGCCTATAAAAGCTACTTTTGTGAGGGGGCTGGGGTGTTGCGTAAGTGTCGTTTCCATTCTATATAACCCATAATAGCAATGATGGTGAATAAAAGGTATTGGAATGAAGTAAAGAGCATTCCTTTTTTGAGGTATAGGGGTACAGAGATAAAGTCGCCTACAATCCAGAAAATCCAGTTTTCGATTTTGCGTTTTGCCATTAGCCACATACCTACTAAGAAGATAGCGGTGGTGAATACATCAACGTATTCGGTAGGTAAGAAGTGCTCAAAACCTAAAGCTACGCCTTCCATAGAGAAGTTGTTTTGTATAAAAGGCTTGAGGTAATAGACTGTAGTAACGAAAGTGAGGCTGAAGAGCCCTAAGCCGGCACAGATATACCAATCGCGAGAAGTAGTGCGACTGATAGTAATAACATTGTTATGAGCGTTTTTAGCCCATAGTACCCATCCGTAGATACTCATTGCGGTATAATAAGCATTGATAAGCATATCGCCCCACAGCACATAGTGCCAAAGCAGATAGACAAAGAGTACAGTGCTGATGATACCCGTAGGGTACACCCATATATTCCCTTTTTTAGCAAACCAAACGCTTAAGAAGCCGAAAAAGACTCCGATAATTTCTAAGACTACCAAGTGAGTTTCTACCCCTTGGTATTGAGCAAATAAATCAGTCATCGGTAGTTAGTTAAGAGAAAGGAACGTAGTCGTGGCGGTCAGACTTTACTATTTTCACGTACATAAGTCCGTGTTCTACCAAATCAAGAGCTTCTTCTATTTCGGTAGTGAGGAGGCTCATCACTTGGGTGTAATCGCCGTAGATTTGCGTGCTTAGCGGATTTTCTTTGATAATAAGTCCTGAGGCACGTAGTTTTCTGATGAAGTGCTGAATAGGTTTTTCAAAATCGTCTTGCAACGGACTAAAGGTTAGTTCTACAGATATTTTCATAATGGTTATTAGTTTTTAGTGTTTACGAGGTGCAAATGTAATAACTTTTTCTTAAAGCACAAGGAACTCTTTAATAATTTACTACTACATTTAGGCGTTTGGCTAATAGCTTCTGTAGTTGTAAGTAGCTCTTTACGGTTTCTAAGAGCTCTCGTTTCTCCTCTTCTTCTGCTGAAGCAAATTGCGCTTGTATCTCCTGAATAAGGTGGCGCACTAATAGCGTGCGAATGTTTAAGATGATATCGCTTACCATTGCGTTGATGTGTGCATCTTTGTCTTTAGCGATGATGTCACGCCGCTCCCAATCGTCTAAATGGCGGTTTTCATCTTCCATTATTAGGTCTGATACTTTTTCTGATAGCTCGACAGGCAGTTCGTTAGCTATTCTATCTATGTTGTACTCAGGGTCTTCGTTTAGCTTCTGCATCAGCAGCTGGTATATTTGCTTAAAATCGGGATTGGCAAGCTCTATTTCGTCTTCTTGCAGTTCTAAGAATATTTTCTCGTATACCTTTAGGGTTTGCTGCACTTGCTTTTCCTTTAGGTTGCCTTCTTCGTCTTGTTCGAGTATGGTATCGATAAACTCACACTCGCGATTAGCGTATAGCAACAGCGTTTTGATAAGGTCGTGCTCAAGGGTTTCGAGTTTGTTGATGCCGCGTTGCTCTACGGCTTCGGGCGTTCTGCTTACCTGCATAGTAGGCTGCTTGCGCTCTACTTTTTGCCCTTCGTACAGGTCTTTTTTGAGCATTTGCGAAAGGGTACTAAAGAGCACCTCTTCCGAAATGTCCATTATCACAGCACACTCGCGCACATACACTTCGCGTTTGATAGCATCGGGTATTTTGGCGATGCTGTTTATCATATCGCGTATGGTTTCGGCTTTTTTGATAGGGTCGTCTTGCGCCTCTTGCATCAGTAGAGAGGCTTTGAAGCGGATAAAGTCGGTAGCGTGGTCTTGCAGATATATCACAAGGTCTTCGTAGGCGGTCTTGCGCGCAAAGCTATCAGGGTCTTCGCCATCGGGGAAGGTGCAGACCTTTACGTTCATACCTTGCTCAAGGATAAGGTCTATCCCGCGAATAGAAGCGCGCAAACCTGCCGCATCGCCATCGTATAACACCGTGATGTTGGGGGTTAGGCGGTGTATAAGCCTTATTTGGTCGGGGGTAAGGGCAGTACCGCTCGAGGCTACCACGTTTTCAATGCCTTTCTGGTGTAGCTGTATCACATCGGTATATCCCTCTACAAGGTAGCAGTTATCAGCCTTGGCAATCGCCTGCTTGGCAAAGAAAATACCATACAGCACTTTGCTCTTGTGATAAATATCACTCTCGGGCGAGTTGAGGTATTTGGCCTGTTTCTTGTCGTTAGTAAGAATGCGCCCCCCAAAGCCGAGCACACGCCCGCTCATAGAGTGTATGGGGAACATCACCCTGCCTTTGAAGCGGTCGAACTTGCGGTCGCCATTAACAATTGTAAGTCCCGTTTTCTCTAAATAAGGCAGTTGATAACCTTTGGCAAGGGCAGCATCAGTAAAGGCTGTCCATTCATCAGGCGAAAAGCCCAAACAGAACTTTTTGATAGTATCATCGGTAAAGCCGCGCTCTTTGAAATAAGAAAGTCCGATGGCTTTGCCAGCCTCAGTGTTGAGCAGCGAGTCTTGAAAAAACTGCTGTGCGTACTCCGACACTATGTAGAGGCTTTCGCGCTCATCGGCTTTCTCTTTTTCTTCTGTAGATGGTTGGCTTTCTTCAATCTCTATGTGATATTTCTTAGCCAGATAGCGAATGGCTTCGGGGTAGGTAAAATGCTCGTGCTCCATTAAGAAAGCGATAGCATTACCCCCCTTGCCACTGCTGAAGTCTTTCCAAATCTGCTTCACTGGCGAGACCATAAAGCTCGGCGTCCGTTCGTTAGAAAACGGACTTAAGCCTTTGTAGTTAGAGCCGGCGCGTTTGAGCTGTACAAAGTCGCCGATGACCTCTTCTACTCGCATCTGATCATATACTTTATCGATAGTGTTTTTGGTAATCACGTTTGTTTTTGACTAAGAAAGTTAGGCAAAAGTACTATTTTATGTTGAGATACACAAAATTTACTTATCCATACGCACAATACGAGGCTGAAAGCGCCCTATTACCTCTACCAAATCTCTTTGCGATTGCATTACCGTTTCGATGTTTTTATATGCCATAGGGGCTTCTTCGGCATTGCCCCCAATAAGGGTAATATCTTTGGCTTTGAGGGCTTTTTTAATATCTGAACTGGTAAAGCGATTTCTACTCTCATTGCGCGAGAAGGCACGCCCAGCCCCGTGTGAGGCTGAACTAAAACTCTCAGCATTGCCCTTGCCGCGCACTATATAGCCAGCATCGGTCATCGAGGCAGGGATAATGCCCAATACCCCCTCGCCAGCAGGAGTCGCCCCTTTGCGGTGCACTACCACCTCCTTGCCGTTATGAATTTCTTTCCACGCAAAGTTATGATGGTTCTCAATACGCGCTCTTAGTCGCCCGCCTACCGCGCGAATAAGTCGGCGGTGAATGTCATCGTGACAAGCCGAAGCGTAATCGCCTGCAAGGTTCATAGCCGTCCAATACTCTAACCCTAAGTGAGTGCTGAGGTCGAGCCACGCAAACTGCTGTGCTTCTTTGGGTAGCGGACATTGTTCGGCTGCCACGCGCACGTAATATTGCGCTATCTCCGCCCCGAACCCGCGCGACCCGCTATGCGAAAGGATTCCCAAGTACTTGCCTTTAGGTAGCCCTATTTGTGGGTCGTCTTCTAAAAGCTCTACCTCGCCAAACTCCACAAAGTGGTTGCCACTGCCCGAAGTACCCATCTGCTTGATTGCCTTATCTTTCAAACGTTTGAGGATAGGGATAAGCGAAAAAGTATCGCGGTCGAAAATCTCGTGTTCTACGTGCGATTTGTGGGTTTCGTACATACCAAACTTCGTATGCTCGGCAAGGGCTTTCTCGTACTTATCGCGTGCCCCTGAGAGGTACGACACAGGGATATCCAAGATACTAAGGCACATACGGCAACCGATGTCCAAGCCCACCCCATAAGGAATGACCGCATTCTCTACCGCCAGCACGCCCCCAATGGGCAAACCATAGCCACTATGGGCATCGGGCATCAGGGCACCGCCAACCGAAATAGGGAGTTTCAGAGCCGTATAGAGTTGCGTTTTTGCCTCTTCGGTGATGTCCTCGCCAAAGATGTGATAAGGCGCGCGCAAGCTATTGAGCTGTCGTTTTTCGGTTTTAGTAGACGAAAGCAACGCTTCGGCTATCTGCCCGAAAGTAAGGTGACCTTCGTACTGTGCAGGATTTTTTAGAATATCCTCAAGTACCGACTTTACATACGCTAAGTTTTTAGTAGCGTAATTGCGTTTCATCACTTCCAACGCTACATTAATAGATTGATTATTCGGGAAACCTAACTTGAGTAGGTCTTTCCCTTTAAGTTTTAAATTTGCCATAATAATTTGTTGATTTGCTAATGCCCCCGTTCCCCCGAAGGGGGCAATAAAGTAATTGATTAACAGAGTAATCAAGTGGAGTATTGCACTCATTAGCTAATTTTCAAATCTGCTAATTTTTCTCTCCATTTTGGATAATCAAAGACAAAAATGTATTGCTCCCCTACTTCTTTCTCTAAGAGTTCTGCCGAAACAAGTACGCGGTTTACAAATATGTACTCACTTACGGCATCTTTGAAATCGGATTCTGGAGGGTAATTGTCATTGAAAATCTCTTGATACAAGTGATTGAGTTCCTCTAATTCTTCTTTTAGATATGGATTGATATCCAAATCCGCAATTTCCACATTGCGAGGGGTAGGATTCTTCACGTTTTCCTCTATCCAAATAGGGGAACAAAAGAACTCAAATTGGTATTTAAATTCAAACTTTTTCATAGGATTAATTTGTCAATTTACTAATATACCAATGGGCAACGACTGACTTGAACTTCTTTCTTTTCCTTTTATCGGGGATACCTGTATCGCTGTTCCATCGCTGTACGAATTTCTCAAAAGAATCGTAGGCTATTATATAGGGCGAAGGCTCTGGTAGGGATTTTTTAGGAATGGCAGTACCTATCCGCTCCAAACGTTCGGCAAAGAGCAACAAGGCTTTATGACTTACCCTACGCACATCACTGAGCACTTTCTTCTCACCATCTCCCATCAGCTGAAGGCGCGCCTCCATTAGCGATTCCATCGTTGGCTTTTCAGTGCTTTTATACAATAGTTCCACGAAAGTATAATGTCCGTCGCCCTCATAGTTATCAGTCCTCAATAGCCATACCGCACCATACTGACCTCCCAACAAGGGTACGCTCAGCACTTCATAAGGCACAAAAAGGAAATCGGTTACCTTTTGCCAATGTTCGCGTGCAGGCACTGCTGTATTGGCAGTGGCAAGGCGAGAGAGCAGTCGTACTACTTGCTGTTGTCGCTTTGCATAGCTCATCTGAGGGGTATCAGTACCAAACTGCTGTAGCCACTTTTTAGAAACTCCTTTTTGTACCAACTGTTGCAGAGGAGCTACCTCCTCGGGGCGCAACCACCCATACTGCCACAAAATAGCAAGGCGAAGGGTCAAAAATATTTCCTTCTCCAAAGCAGTGCGCACTGCTTCCTTGCGAAAAGTGTCTATAAGGGAGCGTATTTCGGCTTCTGTAGCGCCGTAGTGATAAGCATCTTCTACTATGCTATCCAACTCATTAGCGAGATCGCTTTCAAAAATATGAACGCCGTGAATAAGGTTGTTTTTCATTGCGAATTAATTTGTCAATTGATAATGAGACAAGCAGTGCATTATTTTAGCGATGTTATAAGCATCGTCTTTGCCTCGGTGGTGGGTTCCTACAAGGGGTATCTTCAGGTAGTTCAGTGCCTGATGCATTCCCAATCGCTTGGGGTGCTGGGTTACCTCTTGGAAGAGTTCCTTTACATTGATATGCTCATTGCGCATTGGGTAAGGTAGTTTCCTAAGTGCACATTGCTTTTGGAGCATATTTTTATCGTAATTCCCATAACTCGCCCAAGTGTACTGATAGGCTTGGTACTCCCTTTTAAGGATTTGCAAGGCTTTTTCAAAACTTACGCCTTCCCGCGCTACCAGTTCGGGGGTAATGGTGGTAAGTTGAGTACAAAAAGGACTGATTTTGGAATGCGTAGGCTTTACCAAAATACCTCTGTTATCGCTAATCTCACCTGTAAGGGTATCAAGCAGGCAAATGCCTATTTCTATAATTTCGCTGACTTCTCCTTTTGGGGGTATTCCCTCCCAACAAGTCGCTTCTAAGTCTATAATAATGATTTTGTTTGTCATTGTTTTAATTCTTTAATGTGGAAAAGTATAAGTGCCACGGAGTTCATCTATCCACATCACTTCTCCTTCTTCAAAATAAATTTCTACTTCCAAAGGGAATTCACTATCCTCTCTATCCCAATTGGTAAAAGCTCCTACATAAACAATGTTTTTAGAGGTTTTACACTGACTGGGGATAGCTACAAACTCAAAATCAAGCTCAAAATGGTGTTCATTCTTTCGCTCCAGTTCTCCTTTGTTAACTAGCTCTTCGTAAAAGTCCCGCAATTGCTCTTTGAGTTGTTCCTGATAGGAATTGTGATAAAAGAACTGTTCAAAGACAACTTCTTGCTTAGGCGAAAAGAAACCTGCTTCTCCTGCTTCATTATATATCCATATAGGCAGTGTTACACCCAAACTCGGAATCAATATATCGCTAATCGTAGAGGATATATCCTCTTCTTTTTCAAAAATAATTGTTCTGATCATATTGCTTTTAGTTTTTACTCAACTTCGCCAAAGGTCGTAGCGACACAATCATTTGCTAATCGACAAATCGACTCATCGGCAAATCGACTCATCGGCAAATCGACTAATTTTCTTTTTAGCCGCAGCACGTTCCTTCTTATAACTCTTTTCTACATAAGTGCTTTTGAAGTCAGAGCCATTAAAGGTGCGAACAGGGTTGCCCCGCTGCACTTGGGTGTGATTATTCCAATGGTTTTGCGCTTGCTCGGCAAGTTGCTGAAGCTCTATTTCGGCGAGCTTTTCCCTCAGACGGTTGAGGGCGAGCTTCTTATTGTCGAGTTGCGAACGCGAATCTTGTGCAAATACGCTGACACCAGTAGGCAGGTGAGTGGCGCGTACTGCCGAATTGACCTTGTTCACATTCTGTCCGCCATTGCCTTGCGAACGAGTGGTTTGGAACTGTACATCGCGCTCCGAAAAAGACTGACGTTGCAGTTGGTCGAGCTCGAAAACGCCTATATACCAATTGCTACGCTGGTGGAATTTGCGAAAGGTACTCTTGCCCACCCAACAAACCGTGCCGAGCCAACTTTTTAGGAAAGCCGATAGCTCCTTGCCTTTAAGTTGCACAGTAACTGATTTTATAGTCAGATTAGCGTCGCCTTCCTCTCGGCTGACGATAGTATAGTCAATGCCTTTTTGGGTAGCCTCTTGCAAAAAGACTTTCAGCACTTTGGCTACCACCCATTGGCATTCTAAAGGACCACGCCCTGCAGTGATTTGTATGATTTTTTCTTCCATTTTTTCTTTTGTTTTTTGTAAATCGAACGAGTCCGGTGGGGCGGACTGGTCGGATAAGGTTAAAGATTGACTTCTAAAAGTATATCTGCGATTTCCATTGCTGAGGTGTGATACTTAAGGGCTGCAATTTCTTTCAGCGGGGTGCGTTTGTACTTTTCCTTAGGCGTATAGCGCTTTTGGAATTGATTCCACGAATAACTGCCTCCATAGATTTTGCTATGGATAATCCCCCAGTTCTTATGGTTATCTATGATTTTATCAAGCTCGGCGAGTTCTTGCTCTATGGCTATATCTACCGGACGGTAATGCGTAATCATATTAGGCTTTACACGCAACTCAAAACGCCACGCCTCGGTAAACTCGTAATAGATTTCAAAACGGTCTTTTTGGCGATTGAAACACTCTATTTTTGCAAAATAGGCACGTTCTTTTTGGGTAAATTTTCCTTTTTCAAGAGCTCTTTCCCATTCCCATTGACTAAAAGCGTACAATTCTTGTTTGCGAGCTATATAGACACGCTTGCCACGACGCTTTTTCTTCTTCTGGAACTTGCGTGTATCGGCATATTGATAGGTGTTGATTTTCTCCAAAAGTGTCGCGAAAAAGTCGGCTTGCTTGCCTTGTCGCACATCTTCCCTCAGTACAAAGAAACGCACATAGCCCTTTTGGTAGGGTTTTTCGAGTGGCACAAGCGGCAGTTCACGGCGTTGTTTAAAGAGTACTTTTTGGCGTTTGATACATTCGCGCAAATACTTCTCGTGGTCTTCTCGAGCAATGAGCTTGCGAGAACGCAAATTGCGGAGGCGACCACCTCCTTCGGGAGTAATATATAGATTTCCCATTTTTCAATTAACAATTGACAATTAATAATTAACAAATTGCTTCGGGAAAATCTCCCTCTCCTTGGGAGAAGCCAGCGAGGGCTCACAGCTGGGTATGTGGTAAGGGGGAGAGGATACAAAAAAGCCCGAAGCGGGTGCTTCGGGCTCTTCTATATTTTATACTATTATTCTAATCAAGCGGATACGCCACGAAGCGTTACCTTGTGCAAAGGTAATACAGATGCGATATGTAACTTGATGTAGGTCATTTCTTCGTGTGTATTTATCAGGTTAAACAATGATTTGTTCGTAATTCGGCGGCAAAGGTACTACTATTTTCTCAATTAGCAAGAAAAAAAGAAGAATTATTTTTTTAAATAGTGTTGTTCCCTAAATAGTTAAACATAAATTTATAAGCTATATTTCTGTTGGCTTGTTCTGAAAGTTCTTTTATAAGCTTATCTTTTTCGGCATTGGTTAGTTTTTTTTTAGCTTCTTTTTTAGCGGGTTTAGCTGTTTTTGTAATTAATGTCTGCATAGTATTTTAGTTTTTATGGTTACAAAGGTAATAATAAAATCTGAACAAACAAAGCTTAACGATAAAAAACTCACACTTCAATACCCCTTTGCCCCTCTGCTACATAGCCTGTAGCCAAACGGTATTTAAACATAAATGCCGTGAGAAACGGATACAATTCACTGGGTATTGTTAGGGTAGTGCGCTGCGAGTGCTCTATGAGCACCGTTATATTGTTGTATTTGTCTTTTGAAATAGCACTGACGTTCGTAATGCTGGTTACCGGTACTTCAATGATATGCGTTAGCTTAAAGAAGTATAGCTTCTCTTGGCACAACACAAATGGCGGCAAGAGGTATAACAATCTCGATACCTGTTTCACCTTTTCCAAATAGGCAAAATCTTCTTCGCTCATTTCTGCCAAAAGCAGTTGTTGCGCTTGCGTAGTCCTGTTGATAGTGTAGTATAAATAATAGAAAATTATTAGCAAATAGGGGACAAATGTGGTAATAGACGTTACCAATATATAACCAAAAAGCAAGTAGGGTACGCTATCCATTTGGCGTATCACCTCAAAATCGACGCACAGCCCAATAAACAGAAAAGGGATTAACGAAAAGACAATCACTACAGTTGTAAATAGATACTTCAGAATTCTCTTCCGCTTAGTTAGGTATAGTTGTCGCGCCTCAGGTAGGGGAGAAGGAGGGCAATAGCTCTCTAAACGCTTTTCAAAATCGTTTTGATGGGTTTTCAAATACCATTTAAGAGCGTAAAATACGCCTGCTGCTACGGTGAGTTCTGCAATAAAATAGAAAATCTGCTCCATA
>NZ_KN390025.1:0-19229 GCF_000213295.2 Capnocytophaga sp. oral taxon 329 str. F0087 | reverse complement strand
CAGATAAAACCCTACAAAACAAACTTTTTTTTGATAATTAAAAAAATAACTGTACCTTTGCAGCGTAAATGGTGTTACACGCAACTTCGTGTTGCTATCGGTTTCACCCCCCCGAGAGGCAAGTTGATGATTATTCAATTTGCCTCTTTGTTATTTTAAAACGTTTTGTCTCTACTGCTAAAACTTTCATATTAGGCATTATAAAAATAACTCGCTCAATATGCCTTGCTCTCCCTTGTGCAAAAGTAGCTCGCAAAATGTCATAAGCTTCTCTATTAGACCTTAGTTGTCTGGTAAATTGAATTATCACTTCACTAACAAACTGTCGGCTTGCTTCTTTCAAAGCACTCTGAATTATATTTTTTCCATTATTACTTTCTGTCACCTTTATATCTGTAAAATATTGAAAATACAGATTAAAAGCATCCGGATTAGTCTCTCCATCATTTATAACGGGAAGCATTCTATACCGATAGCCTTTATTAGTTAAAAATCTAAGTGCTACAACATTTTTCTTAAACTCCTTTTTATTCTGTTTCCCTGAAGTAAAGATTTCAAAAACACCTTTTTCTATAGTTTCATCTTTCACAAAGCTAATCAAATGATAGCGCTCCAAACGTTCTTTTATAGTTTTCATTGGGTCAGTTTTAATTATAGAAGCAAAGGTAATATTTTTTTTCAAAGAAAACATTCCCTTTCACCATTTTTTTTCTTTGATATCCCCCTTTACTTTGAATACACTTACACTATAGGATCACCGAAGGATGAGCGAAGGATTACTGAAGAATTACCGAAATACTATTCCCTCCAAAACCTACAGCATTTATCATCACTGTTTGGAGTTTTTCGGGCACTTCATTTGCCTCATCAAGATAAGGTATAGGCTGAAAAGTGTTGCGCTGTAGCATCTCGATTGCCATACCGAGATTGAGCGCTCCACTTGCGCCGTAAGTATGTCCGTGTTGCCATTTATTATTAGTCAGCAGTGGTTTTTGCGCCCCAAAGACTGCCTCTATGGCATTGAGCTCTGCCCTATCGCCCTTGATAGTACCCGTGCAGTGGGTGATAACCACATCTATCTTAGGATTACCTGCATTCTCTAAGGCGCTGCGCATCGACTCTTGCAGACATTGTCCGTCAGGAGAGAGCGAAACACTATGGGTAAGCTGCTCGGTAGCAAAGCCTATTCCTATAATATACGCCAAAGCGTTAGGGCGTTCGCCTTTCTCTAAACAAAAGCAGCCTGCCCCCTCGCCCAAGACCATTGTATTCTGTTTTTTGGTCATATCCATAGACCTACAAGGGTAAGGCAACGGCAGAGAACTATAGATTTTAAGAGCTTTGACCTGCGCAATGGTAAAAGGCGTAAGAGGAGCCTCAGTGCCTCCTACCAAAAAACGCTCTTCCATACCGCTCTGTAGCCACGCTACGGCATTGGCGATGCCGTGCAAGGCGGTAGAGCAGGTGATGGAGTGCGACAGAGCAAAGCCTTGTGTCGCAAAGTATTGCGCTACCCACGTGCTTACATTGCCCAAGGTAGTGGTGGGCGATGCTAAGGTTTTGCAATAGCCCTCGCTCAGGAAATGTGCATAATGCGACTCGAACAGCTCGGTAGCTCCGCGCGAAGAACCTATATTCACCCCAAAACGCTGTCCGCTCCAGCCTGCTTGGCATACCGCTTCCTTAGCGGTAAAAAGAGCATACAGCACGGTGGGGTCTAAATATTCGTAAGCGGGATTGCTCTGACGCAAAGTTGCTATAAGGGAACGTTTTTCTTCTGAAAGTCGCCCCATAGGTACGTCATCGCAATTTGTTATTTGGTCGGCAGCAAGAGTAGCTGCTCCTGTAATGGCTATTTTCATTGGTAAATAATTTTTAAATTTCGACGGTAATTAAGCAATAATAAAAATATTTTTTGTATTTTTGGCGAAATTTTCGCTAATAAATATTTATTTTCTAAATAAAAAACACCACCATTATGAACAAAGAAAAGAAAAATCCTATCTCGTGGGTTCCTACCACTTACTTTGCTATGGGGCTCCCTTTTGTGATGCTTTCATTGGTTTCTCCTATCATTTTCAAGGACTTAGGGGTCGCTAACGACCAGATTGCTTTCTGGACTTCGCTGCTTATCCTCCCTTGGTCGCTCAAACCTATCATCAGTGTACTTATGGAAATCTACGGTACTAAAAAACAGTACATCGTCATCACTGAATTGCTTTCGGCAGCTGTGTTTGGGCTTATCGTTTTTTCGCTGCCTCTGCCTAACTTCTTCGTAACTTGCTTGGCGCTAATGGGGGTTATCGCTTTTAGCGGCTCTACCCACGACATCGCAGGCGATGGTATGTATATGCAGCAATTAGATGCTTCTACCCAAAGTGTTTATTCGGGTTGGCAAGGGGCTTTCTATAACCTTGCAAAAGTATTGGCTAACGGCGGGCTTATCTTCTTGGCTGGCTGGTTAGTGAACGAAAAAGGTATGAGCATCGTAGCCTCTTGGCAGCTAATTATCAGCATCTGTGCTATTATTTTAGGTTTGGTAGGTTTGTATCATCTGTATGCGCTTCCGAAAGACGAAAAAAACACTTCTGACGGCGATTTCAGTCAAAAAAGCAAAGAGCTATGGGGCATTTTCGTAGCTTTCTTTCAAAAGAAATATATATTTTACTATTTGTTTTTCATTTTCTTATATCGCTTTGCTGAAGGACTGGCGATGAAAATCGCGCCTCTGTTCTTAAAAGACAGCATAGAGGTAGGCGGCTTAGGGCTTTCTAACGAGCAATACGGATTGGTATACGGCACAGCGGGTACGGCAGCTTTCATCATAGGGTCTATAGTAGCTGGCTATTTTGTGTCGGTTGTAGGGCTTCGCAAAGCTCTTTTTACCTTAGCTTGCGCTTTCAACATTCCGTTTGTAGTATATCTTCTTTTCGCTTATTTTCAGCCTACCAGTTTGATAGTTATCGGTTGTGGTATCGTAGGCGAATACTTCGGTTACGGTTTTGGTTTTGTGGGACTTACGCTCTTTATGATGCAACAGATAGCCCCCGGGAAATACCAAATGGCGCACTACGCTTTTGCTAACAGCCTGATGAACTTAGGGGTGATGATACCTGGAATGCTCAGCGGCTACCTCAGCAAAGTATTAGGATACGAACTTTTCTTCGCTATAGTGATGCTCTGCACCCTTCCTGCTCTTGCTATCACTTGGAGCGTACCTTTCACTTACAAAGATAATGTAAAGCATACAGACAAATAAAAAATAGCACAAACAATACAAACAAATAGGGGGGCGAATCGCGATTCGCCCCCTATATTTTTTAACAATGTTGTAACACGGTGCGACAACTATTTGCGTACTTCAGTAAAAAGTCGGAATTTTGCCCCCTAAAAGTTTCGAAACTTATTCCGTTCTTTGACATATTGGGAAATTAAAACACCTCTGAAATTACCTTTACGATATTGTCTGATTTACCCATTGAATAGTAATGGAGCACAGGTACGCCTGCCGCTTTAAGCTCTTTGCTCTGCTGTATAGCCCACTCTATCCCTATCTGTTTGACATCGGCATTGTGCTTGCAGGCTTCGACTGCCTCGACAAGTTCCTGTGGGAAATCTATCTTGAAGGCTTGCGAAAGCAAGTTAAGATGCTTTTTAACCGCAATTGGCTTGATACCAGGTATGATAGGCACATTTATACCAGCTTCGCGCGCTTTGTCTACAAACTCAAAGTATTTTTGATTATCGAAAAACATCTGCGTTACTACATAATCAGCCCCCGCCTCTATCTTTTCTTTGAGGCGAGCCAAATCTGAGGTAAGTGAAGGCGCCTCGATATGCTTCTCGGGATAGCCTGCTACTCCTATACAGAAGTTAGCTTTATGGTCAGCTGCAATGCCATTGAGATAAATACCCTTATTCAGATTGCTGATTTGGGTAACGAGTTCGGTAGCATAGGTATGACCGCCCTCAGTAGGCTGAAAATAGCGTTGCTCTTTCATCGCGTCGCCGCGCAATGCCATCACGTTATCAATACCTAAGTAGAGACAATCTACCAATAGGTATTCCGTCTCTTCTTTTGAAAAACCGCCACAAAGCACGTGGGGCACGGTATCTACCTTGTATTTATGCTGAATAGCCGCACAGATACCTACTGTACCTGGGCGCATACGAGTTACTTTTTTTTCTAATAGTCCGTTAGGGTGCTCGATATAATAATACTCCTCGCGCGAGGTAGTAACATCAATAAACGGAGGATTAAACTCCATTAAGGGGTCTATATTTCGGTATAGTTCCTCAATGTTATTCCCTTTTTTAGGGGGTACTACTTCAAAAGAGAAGAGCGTCTTCCCTTTAGCATTCTTTATATGGTCTGTTATTTTCATATTTTCCTTTAAATTCTTCTTTTGCTATCAGTGTATATTGTTTCACAAAGTCTGTTTTGTGAGCGGTATAGGCATCTCGATCGTGCTCGAAAGGCTTCCAAAGAGATAATTTGAGCGTTTCATAATCTTTAGCAATTGATGGGTGCGCTTGCAGTTCATCGCGAAAATAAAGCTCATCATTATCACCTTCATAACGCAAGTGCAGGTGATATACACGTTCTGCAAACCCATTAATAGTATAGCCTTTATTAAAAGAAATCCTATTGTTTGTTTCGTTCATACACAGATATCCCGATTGTAGTATGAGTTCTTTTAGCTTCTGAAATGAAGCCTCTTTTTTCACTTCTAAAAGCATATCTACAATAGGTTTTGCTTGTATTTGTTCAACAGCTGTACTACCTATATGGTTTAGCCGTACCACTTCATCAGAAGGTAATTGTTTTAAAAGAAAACTACGCTCTTCCTCATACCATTCTTTCCATAAAGGATTGTGCTGTGTAAGATTGATAGGAAATAGTTGCCACAAGTCCTGCAATGACATTTTTAACAAAGGATTTTCTTCTTTTTCTACCATTAGCTACTTGTGTATTACACTCTACTCTTTTCTGCTAATCTTAAAATGTCGCCAAACACACCTCGTGCTGTTACTGAGGCTCCTGCTCCTGCCCCTTGTATGACAATAGGGTTATCGCCATAAGATTCTGTATAAATCTCAAAGATTGAATCAGCTCCTTTTACCTGACCAAGAGCACTATTGCGAGGAACAGAAACTAACGATACGTCTAACTGCACTGTATCAGTAGAAGCTAAATCGCCGTGAAGGTCGCCTACATAGCGCAGTACGTGGTCAGGCTCTTGAGCTTCTTTTATTTGTTGATAAGGGGAATTAAACTCGTCTAAGCGTTGCAAAAAGTCTTCGACAGAGCCTTCTCTCAAATGCTCTGGGATAAGGTTTTGTATCTTTACATCAGTGAATTCATTGCCTAAGTCGAGCTCGCGGGCTAAGATAAGTAGCTTGCGCCCTACATCATTACCGCAAAGGTCTTCACGAGGGTCAGGCTCGGTATAACCACTGTTAATAGCGTGTTGGAGCACTTCGCTAAACGGCTTATCTTCTGCTGAAAAAGTATTGAACAAGTAGCTGAGCGTACCTGAGAATATCCCCTTGATACGGGTAATGTTCTCGCCTGAATGGTGTAGTAAGCGAATGGTATCTATCAACGGCAATCCTGCTCCTACATTGGTTTCATAAAGATACGTTTTTTGGTATTGCTTAAGGGTTTTACGTAGCTCTTGGTAGAAGCTGAACGAGATAGTATTGGCTATTTTATTAGCTGAAACAAGGTCGTAACCACTCTTAATCAGAGGAATGTAGTTATCTACAAAAGTCTTGCTGGCGGT
This sequence comes from Capnocytophaga sp. oral taxon 329 str. F0087, assembly GCF_000213295.2. Classification (NCBI taxonomy): domain Bacteria; kingdom Pseudomonadati; phylum Bacteroidota; class Flavobacteriia; order Flavobacteriales; family Flavobacteriaceae; genus Capnocytophaga; species Capnocytophaga sp. oral taxon 329. Next base: position 13,443 of record NZ_KN390025.1, on the reverse strand, counting down.
TACATCTACTGCAATAAGGTTTTCTAAGTGATTTTTATCTACAAAAGCCTGTAAAGTATCAAAGTTATAAGGTACAGCTTCGCGCTCAAAAGCCTCTTCCCAGCCTTTGCCAATCCCTTTGGCAGCAGTGAGTATTTTCTGAGAATTAGCTATGGCTACAATACGCAAGCTAATATTCTTGCGCTGCAAGATATTATCGTGGGCAGCTATCACTTGGTTGATAAGCGTACCGCCTACTGTACCTTTGCCGAAAATCACTAAGTTGATACGGCGCGACACCCCAAAGATTTCGCCGTGGATAACATTTAGCGCCTTGTGAAGTTTTTCGGTCTTAAGCACCAAACTAACGTTTTTACCTGTTACGGCATTATTGATAAGTAAAGGCACTATCTGGTTGCGTATCAGTGCATTATAAGGGTGATGGAAAGTAGAGAGAGGTTGCCCTACAATTGAGATGACTGCTACATCATCTACAATGCTCACACTGCTCACATCATTGGTATAGAAATCGTGCGAAAACTCTTCGTCTATAGCGGCTTTAGCAAGTTTAGCATCTTTAGAAGCTACTACCAAACCTACTCCGCGCTCTGAAGAACCTTGAGAGATAATACTCACACTAATGCCTTTCTGTGCCAAAGCCCTAAAAATGCGGGCATCAACCCCCACCTTGCCAAGCAGTCCGCGACCTTCCATTACTATAAGGGCATTATCTTTAATAACTGAAATCGATTTGATACCCTCTTGCTCGCTCTCTTTGTGAATGAGTGTACCTGCATCATCACTATTAAAAGTGTTCTTGATGCGCAATGGAATACCCTTTTCGATAAGAGGAATAATGGTTTTAGCGTGAAGTATAGAAGCCCCAAAGTTAGCCAACTCATTAGCTTCTTCATAAGAAAGATGACGTATGATTTTGGCTTCGGGTACTAATTCTGGATTGGCAGTAAAAATACCATCAACGTGAGTGTAGTTTTGCAGTTCAGAGGCATTGAGATAGTTAGCCAAAAGGGCTGCTGAATAGTTACTACCATTGCGCCCCAAGGTGGTGGTATCGCCTTTTTCGGTAGAAGCGATAAAGCCTGTAACTACTGCTACGTGATTGGGAGGAATAGTAGCAAAGTGGTCACGGGTGAGTTTTTCGGATACTGAATTGATGATTTGTGCATTGCCTACTACAGCATCGGTTTTGAAGATTTCACGACTATCAACAAAGGTGCTTTCTAAGCCCTTGCGTTTGAGTAGTGCTGCTACGAGTTTAGCTGACATTAGTTCGCCTTGTGCCAATACCAAATCTTTAGTCTTGGGACTATAATCTTTTAATAGAGATACTCCTTCAAGGAGTTTTTCGAGTAGCTGAAATTCGGGTTCAAACGACACTCGAGGATCATACTGCTGCTCGTTTTTCAAGTGTTGAAAATCGGCAGTGTAATCCTCTCCTTTACTTGCTTTTTCAAGCAGTGCCTCTAATTGATCAGTAGTATTACCTCTCGCTGATACTACTACCGATAGAGGTTCTTTATGTGAAGTAATGATAATGTCAATCACCTTTTCAATACCATCATTGGCAAGTGATTTACCACCAAATTTTAATATTTTCATATTTTTATCTTTTACTTAGTTTGAGATTTGCCGTTAGATTAAAAGATTTTCTTCAAAAACTGTTCTAATTGTTTGTGTTCTATTAGGAAAGCATCGTGCCCGTGTATAGAGTGTATTTCGTAGTAATCTACAGGTTTGCCCATTTCGCGCAGCTCGGCTACAGTATCGCGGTTTTCTTGAGGCACAAAATACAAGTCTGAATCAGTACTTACGATAGTAATATGTGCCGTAATAGGGGCTACCGCTTCAGCAAAACTACCACGGTCTTTAGAAATATCTATTGTTTTTACTAATTGATTCATCAGCTTATAGGCGGAAAGCGAAAAACGTTTATTTAACTTTTCACCGTGATGCAGCAACCAGCTCTCTACATTGTATAACTGAGTAGGCAGATGGGTAGTGCGTTCGAACTTCATTTTCAGTGATTGGGGAGTACGATAACACAGCATAGCGTGCAGACGTGCATCGTGCAAGGGGTGTGTAGAGTTTTTGAGTATCTGCTCTTGCAAGAGGCAGTTGCCTATAATCCAATCGGTTGCCTTCCAGTCAGCGGCTACTATTACTAATTGCTGAAAATAGTCAGGGGCAAGAGCTGTCATCTCCCAAGCAATACCGCCTCCTAACGAACAGCCTACTAACGCAAAAACAGAGTTTAGCCCCAAATGCTCTCTGAGGGCTATATTGAATAAGCGCGCCACATCTACCGCTGCCCAATGCTGGTAGTTAGTTATCATATCTTCCTCGCGTGCGTGAAAGCCATTACCGGGAATGTTAAATGCTACTACGGTATATATATCAGTATCAATCACTTTGGCAGTACCTATAGCTTCTGCCCACCAACCGTTTTCGCCCGCCACTTGCGAATTGCCCGTAAAAGCGTGGTTCACCACCACTACCGGAGCTGTGCCTAAAGGCTTGCCAAACAGTTGATAAGTAACCCTAAGTGAAGGAATACGCACTCCATACGAAGTAACGAAATCAAGCAAGTCATAATGCAAAATATCTAACATAGCTTACTTTTTAATATCTACCATTAACCGTTAATAATTGTTTGATTTGTTTGCTCTATATATTGTGTTAGCTCCTCTTTTCCTGTTTTATTCTGTGCTGAAGTTACAAAATAAGGAGGAAATTCCTCCCACCACTCGAGTAGCGCTTCTTTATAGGCTGCTACATTGCGCTCTATCGCTTGTGGTTTCAGCTTATCAGCTTTGGTAAAGATAATAGCAAATGGTATAGCCCGTTCGCCTAGCCACTGCATAAACTCTACATCTATTTTTTGAGGCTCGTGGCGTATGTCTACTAACACAAAAGCACTCACCAACTGCTCGCGTTGCTCAAAATAATCAGTAATAAAACGCTGAAATACTTGTTTAGTGGTTTTTGACACCCGTGCATAACCATAGCCTGGCAAATCAACTAGAAACCAGCGGTCATCTATTTTGAAATGATTGATAAGCTGTGTTTTACCAGGACGCCCTGAAGTCTTAGCTAAATTCTTACAATTGGTAAGCATATTGATAAGAGACGATTTCCCAACATTAGAGCGCCCTATAAAAGCATACTCAGGCAGCCTGTCCTTAGGACACTTGGCCACCTGTGAGTTGCTCATTACAAATTCAGCTTTTTTTATCATCTATTGCTAATTATCAATTATTAATTGTTTTAAGCCACTGGTCTAATATTTGGTTAAACTCTTGTGGTCGCTCCATCATAGGGGCATGCCCACACTTGTCTATCCAATGAAGCTCGGCATTAGGTAATAGCTCCTTAAATTCTTCTGCTACTTTAGGAGGGGTTACTATATCATTTTTGCCCCAGATAAGGCAAGTAGGAGTGGTCATCTTAGGCAAATCTTTTGCCATATTATGGCGAATTGCACTCTTAGCTAATGCTAATGTTTTGATGAGTTTAGAGCGATCTGAAATATTAGCAAATACCTCATCTACTATCTCTTTAGTAGCCACAGCAGGGTCATAGAACACCTCTTCGCATTTTTTTCTGATAAAATCATAGTCACCACGGCGGGGATACCCATCGCTCATAGCACTTTCATACAGCCCTGAACTACCTGTAAGCACTAAACCTAACACATTTTTAGGGTACAGCTTAGTATAAAGTAAGCCTACGTGTCCGCCTAAAGAGTTTCCTAACAAGATAACTTTTTCAAATTTCTTGTGTTTTATGAACTTTTGAATGTATTTAGCTAATGTTTTTACCGAAGTAGTGAGCAAAGGCATTGTGAAAAGAGGTAGCTCGGGCACTACCACCTTATATCTATCCGAAAAAAAAGAAATTACGTCTTCAAAATTACTCAGCCCCCCCATCAGTCCGTGTAATACGATGATAGGGGTTCCTTCTCCTTGTTCGATATATGAAAATTTACCTTCTTTTTTTACTTCTGTTGTCATTGGTATTTATCAAAAAGATTTTTGAAGCACAAAGATAATATTTTATTTCTAATTGTACACAACAAAAGAGAAAAATATTTTTTATCTGTTTATTGTTCAAGTGAAAAACAAGTGATTATCAAGTCTTCTAAAAAATAAATACATAAAAAAACTTTGCCAAAGTCGTGAAACTTTGGCAAAGTTTTTTATCAATTTTGCATTCTTTGTTTTGTATTTTGTCTTTGGTATTACGCCTCTCCGGTGATACCAAAAAGCGGAATAGTGTGTGTATCGCTTTTTTCTGCTATCATACCGTGAGCATCTTCGTAGTGGCGTATGTTTTCTGCCAAAGCCCCTAACAGACGCTTAGCGTGCTCTGGAGTGAGTATCACTCTACTGCGCACCTTGCCCTTAGGCATCCCTGGCATTACGCTTACAAAATCTACTATAAACTCAGTAGCCGAGTGATTGATGATAGCCAAGTTAGCATACACCCCTTGCGCTATCTGCTCGTCCAACTCTATGCTTAGTTGTCCGTTGCCTTCTTTTATCTCTTCTAATTCGCTCATAGTCTATCTCGATTTTTTCTTTTCCACTACTGGTTCTAAGTCAGCTTTAGAACCTACGATTATCTTCTCATAACGTTTAAGACCAGTACCTGCAGGTATACGATGTCCTACAATTACGTTCTCTTTTAGTCCGTCTAACGAATCTACCTTACCGCTTACCGCAGCCTCATTGAGTACTTTAGTAGTTTCTTGGAACGATGCTGCTGAAATAAACGACTTAGTTTGTAATGACGCACGAGTAATACCTTGTAATACAGGCATAGCTGTAGCCGGTATGATGTCGCGAGCTACTACTAAGTTCTTATCAGAGCGTTTTAGCAATGAATTTTCATCGCGTAGTTCGCGGAGACTTACTATCTGTCCTGCTTTTAGGTTTTCAGAGTCGCCTGCATCTTCTACTACTTTCTTACCAAAGAGTCTATCGTTTTCTTCTATAAAGTCGTCTTTATGTACTAACTGACCTTCGAGATAAAGTGTATCTCCTGGGTCTTGTATTTCTACCTTGCGCATCATCTGACGAACGATTACCTCAAAGTGCTTATCGTTAATCTTCACCCCTTGTAGTCGGTATACCTCTTGTACTTCGTTTACTAAGTACTGTTGTACAGCCGATGGCCCTTTAATGCGTAGTATATCGTCAGGCGTTACAGAACCGTCTGACAACGGCTTACCAGCACGCACATAGTCGTTTTCTTGCACCAATATCTGACTTGATAGTTTCACCAAATACTTGCGCTCTTCACCTAAACGAGAAGTTACAATTACTTCTTTATTACCACGTTTTATTTTTCCGAATGACACTACCCCGTCAATTTCTGACACAATAGCAGGGTTAGAAGGGTTACGTGCTTCGAACAACTCAGTTACACGTGGTAGACCACCGGTGATATCACCCGCCTTAGCTGAACTACGCGGTATTTTCACCAATACTTTACCCTCTTCTATCTTACTGTTGTTATCCACCATTATGTGGGCACCCACCGGCAAGTTGTAAGAACGGAGTGTTTCGCCATTCTTATCAACGATTAATAAGGTAGGTATCAACTTCTTATTACGAGATTCTACGATTACCTTTTCTTGGAAGCCTGTTTGCTCGTCTATTTCTACTTGGTAAGTTACCCCTTGTTCGATATCTTCATAAGCTATCTTACCAGAGAACTCTGAAATGATTACCGCATTGTACGGATCCCATTGGAAGAGCAAAGTACCTTTCTTCACCTCTTCTTTGTCTTTTACAAAGATGTGTGCCCCATAAGGAATATCGTGTGTTTGTAGCACCATACGAGTAGTAGGGTCGAGTACTTTTAGCTCTGATGAGCGTATTACTACGTCTACACTTTGGTCGCCATCTTTGCTGGTTACCACGCGTAGGTCTTCTATTTCTAATATACCGTCAAAACGGGCTTCTGTTTTATTTTCTTCAGACACGTTACCTGCCACCCCACCGGCGTGGAAAGTACGTAGTGTAAGCTGTGTACCAGGCTCACCGATAGATTGAGCAGCTACTACCCCTACGGCCTCTCCTCTTTGTACCATACGACCAGTAGAAAGGTTACGTCCATAGCACTTCGCACAGATACCGTGTTTTGCCTCGCAAGTAAGGGCTGAGCGCACCTCTACCATTTCAATAGGTGCTGCATCTATCTTATCTACTATTTTTTCAGTAATTTCTTCGCCAGCAGCTACCAATAACTCTTCGGTAAGTGGGTTGTACACATCGTGTAGCGATACACGACCGAGTATACGTTCGCCCAAACTTTCTACCACCTCTTCGTTTTTCTTAAGGGCACGTACTTCAACCCCACGTAGAGTACCGCAATCTTCGGTATTGATGATAACATCTTGTGATACGTCTACCAAACGACGGGTCAAATAACCGGCATCGGCAGTCTTAAGCGCGGTATCGGCAAGACCTTTACGAGCCCCGTGGGTAGAGATAAAGTACTCGAGGATTGAAAGCCCCTCTTTAAAGTTAGAAAGAATCGGGTTCTCAATGATTTCGCCCCCTCCGGCTGTTGATTTCTTAGGCTTAGCCATCAATCCACGCATACCGGTAAGCTGACGTATCTGTTCTTTAGAACCACGGGCTCCTGAGTCGAGCATCATATACACAGAGTTAAACCCTTGTTGGTCGGTGCTGATACGCTTCATAGCCAACTCAGTAAGCTGAGCATTGGTAGAAGTCCACACATCAATCACTTGGTTATAACGCTCGTTATTGGTGATGAGACCCATATTATAGTTCATCATAATACCGTCTACCAAACCATTAGCTTCAGCAATCATATCTGCTTTTTCTTGCGGAATAATAATGTCGCCTAAGCTGAATGATAGTCCGCCTTTGAAAGCGAAACGGTATCCCATATTCTTTATTTTATCGAGGAAGTCGCCTGTTACAGGTATGCTGGTAGCCTTAAGGATTCGCCCGATAATATCGCGCAATGACTTCTTAGTAAGCACCTCGTTTACATACCCTACTTCTAAAGGTACTAACTCATTGAAAAGCACACGTCCTGTGGTGGTTTCTACTAAGTGATAATATACATTACCTTCCTCATCGAGGTCGCGAACACGCACTTTTATAAAGGCGTTGAGACTTAGTTTCCCTTCGTTGTAGGCTATATTTACCTCTTCGGGCGAATAGAATACCAACCCTTCTCCTTTGATAGGATATTCAGGTGTTGATTTACGTCCTTTGGTGATGTAGTAAAGCCCCAAGACCATATCCTGCGAAGGTACGGTAATAGGTGAACCATTAGCAGGGTTCAAGATATTGTGCGATGCCAACATCAAGAGTTGTGCCTCGAGTATCGCTTCAGGGCCTAATGGCAAGTGTACCGCCATCTGGTCACCGTCGAAGTCGGCGTTGAACGCTGTACACACCAATGGGTGCAGCTGGATAGCTTTCCCCTCGATGAGTTTAGGCTGGAATGCCTGAATACCCAAACGGTGTAGCGTGGGGGCACGGTTCAGTAGTACAGGGTGACCTTTTATCACGTTTTCCAAAATATCCCATACTACTGGTTCTTTTTTATCGATGATTTTCTTAGCAGATTTCACCGTCTTCACGATACCACGCTCGATGAGCTTGCGTATCACGAAAGGTTTATATAGTTCGGCTGCCATATTTTTGGGCAAACCGCATTCGTACATTTTTAGTTCAGGGCCTACGACGATAACTGAACGCGCTGAGTAATCAACACGTTTACCGAGTAGGTTCTGACGGAAACGACCTTGTTTTCCTTTGAGCGAGTCAGAAAGAGATTTTAAAGGTCTGTTAGATTCTGTTTTTACCGCTGATGATTTACGAGTGTTATCGAAAAGTGAATCGACTGCCTCTTGTAGCATACGTTTTTCATTACGCAAGATAACATCAGGTGCTTTGATTTCCATCAAACGTTTTAAACGGTTATTGCGTATGATTACACGGCGGTATAAATCATTAAGGTCTGAAGTAGCAAAACGACCTCCATCGAGAGGTACTAACGGACGCAATTCTGGTGGGATAACAGGTATCACCTTCATAATCATCCACTCAGGTTTATTCTCGCGGTTCTTTTGTGATTCGCGGAAAGCTTCTACCACTTGTAGGCGTTTTAGCGCTTCGGTTTTGCGTTGTTTAGAACTTTCGTTATTAGCTTTATGGCGCAAGTCGTATGAAAGGGCATCGAGGTCGAGACGCTCGAGGAGCTCTAAGAGGCATTCAGCCCCCATTTTGGCTACGAACTTATTAGGATCAGTATCTTCAAGATATTGGTTATCAGCAGGAAGAGACTCGAGTATAGCGAGGTATTCTTCTTCAGAGAGGAAGTCGAGGTACTGAATATCTTCACCTTCAGGCCCTTTAGCAACACCGGGCTGTATCACCACATAGCGTTCGTAGTAGATAATCATATCCAACTTTTTAGAAGGCAGCCCGAGCAGATAACCTATTTTGTTAGGCAATGAGCGGAAATACCAAATATGGGCGATAGGCACCACTAAGTTGATATGCCCCACTCTTTCACGGCGTACTTTCTTTTCAGTTACTTCTACCCCACAACGGTCGCACACGATACCCTTATAGCGGATACGCTTATACTTACCGCAGGCACATTCATAGTCCTTAACAGGACCGAAAATACGCTCACAAAAAAGCCCATCTCGTTCTGGCTTGTGAGTACGATAGTTGATAGTTTCGGGCTTAGTAACCTCGCCGCGCGAAACAGCCAAGATAGATTCGGGAGAGGCTAAGCCAATAGAAATCTTATCAAATTTTGGAACAGTTGTATTTTTATCTTTTGCCATATTGTTATGGTGAAATAAATAAGGTTATTCAGACCCTACCAGACCCCCGCCTGATAACGCCTAATTACAAAATATCGTGCAAAAGTACAACTATTTTTTTAATTAACAACTATTTTTTTGTATTGTTTTTTTCAAAAAGTTTTTAATGCACTGATTTTCAGAAGATAATAATTTGAAAGCCATTTTGGTTCTGCCATTCTTGTAGCTGTTTATACAGTTTAGTTTTGCTGAAATGCTGTATATTGAAAGAAAATCGCAGGGCTGTTTCGACTCCTTTCGGAGTTGTTCTACTGCCAATAATCAATGAGAGAAAAGCAGCGGCATCGTGTCCACTACACAAATTCATACTATCATCAGTTGGGCTGGTTTCTATAAAAGTATTTACGGTCTCATCTGTTAGAATTCTTTCCTTATTAGGCGATCTTTGATTGAGCGTGGCAAGCAATAAAGGTTTTTGTAATTTCAGTTTTTCATCTACCAAGTCTGCTATTTTGCCGTACCCTATCCCACTAAAGTTTATTTTATTATCATTTATATCATTATACCAACGGATATAGCCTATATATGAAGCCTCTTCTAACACATTTTGCCAAATAGCTGCTTGTTTATCCTGCATTTGATACTCTGTAAGCAAATTATTTCTCACTTCTTCAAAACTGAGCATCGTCATTTCTATATCGTGATAATCAGTATAAAAAAGGTTTTTCACCCGAGGATAAAGCTTATTTAAATGCAGAAAATCAGCATCTGCTATGCCTACTACCTGTTTTGTTTCTTGCGTAAGTATCTCCAGAGCTTCAATAAGAGAGGTTTTACCATTTACATATTCTACTTTTGCTTTAGAAGCGTCAAAGAATTTAGGATATATTTTGCCATCATCTTCCCCTTCTACTAACACCCACACTATTTTACTACCACTTGGTGTATTAAGCGAAAGGCGTATATCATTTGCTTTATCGTTTCCATTAGTGTTGGCTTTTAAACTTCTATTCATTTTCATCGGTTTTAGAAAGGTCGTATAAATCGCGGGTTAAATCCCAATGGTTGTTAATGATTTGTGGTGAATGAGTGGAAACTAAAAAGTTAATCTTCTTTATGGCTGCTATCTTTTGCAAGTCGTCAATAAAGGCTTTTTGCCAAAGTACGTGCAAGGATATTTCGGGCTCATCAATCAGAATAAGGGTATTAGGCGTAGTTTTAAACAGTAGCTCATAAAGCAATACTACCTCTTGTTGCTCACCCGATGACAAGTCAGTAAGACTAAGCTCTTGTTGCTGCTTGTTTTGGTAAAAACTAAAACCTTTGTCGCTACTTATTTTGATAGATTTAAAAGCAAAATCCTTTTGGTTGATAATATTTACAAAAAGTTCTATTTTAGCCAATAAATCATCGTATATTTTTAGTTTTTCTTCTGAATCGTTTAGATAAACCGAAAGCACTTTGGCACTTTCTACATTGTAGTCTGGTATTTCTTGTGCGCTGGTGGCAATACCAAATTGCTGCAACTTACTTTGTTTATCTTTTAGTTCAGCAAAACGTTTTTTAAAAATTGGTTCATCAACAACTGTTTTAGCTTCGATAAGCCTTTTAGGGAAAGAACTATCTAATTTCTGTGCTATTTGGTAGGCTTCTAATTGTTTTTCTTCTATCAACTTTTTTAATTCTTCAGCATAAACTTCAATTGTATTTAAAAAAGTCTTTTTATTCTTGCCTGATTTATCATCAGTTTCAATATTTTCTAAAACAGGTTTAATAAGCCGCTGTTCTTTTATCAAATAAACTTTTGTTTGAAGAATATCGTCAAACACATTGTGTTCTCCTTTTTTCAATTCAACAGTTTTCTGATTCTGAAAATAGAAAGTTATAGATGCAAAGTTTAGTTTCTGAAAATATTCACTATTCTGATTAAAAAAATGATAGATAATATTGAGAATAGTAGTCTTACCATAGCCATTAGGGCCTGTGAGAATAGTGATATTCTCAACAGTATCAAACTTTATATGATAATCAAACAAACCAAATAGCTTCTTTATAGCAATACTTTCTAACATCTTTAACTTTTTAAGTGAATAACTCTGCAAAGATACAAATTTAAATATAGAAGACAAAAATACGAGAGACAAAATGTATTTTTTTGTCTCTCGTATTTTGTATTTAGTTTGTTGTTTTTAGTTTACAAAGCTATTATAAGCACTTACTAAAGATTGATAAGCGCTATCTACTTGGTTGAAGCCATTCTGATCAAACTTTTTCTTTTCTTTAGTGTCGCGGATAAATTTGCGCAAAGCACCAAGGTAATCTTCACCTTCTTTATTAAGTCTTTCGTAGTTAGATTTAGCTGAAGCATCTTTTACCTCTATCTTTTGGTTGTTCGCCAATTGGGTTTCAATTGCTTTATAAGCTGCTTCTAATTTATCAACATTTACCTTTTCAGCTTCTGATTGTGCTACTACTTCATCAATAAAGTCGCCTGCTACTGCCAATAACTTCTTAGATGATAAGATGTTTTCTTTTAGAGGATGGTCTTCAAGAATGATACCCTCTGCTTTCTCTACGATACTATCCATTTCGCCAAAAAGTTTGGTACGCACTTGTTGAAAACCTTCTATTTCAGCTTGTGCTTTTTGTTTAAGTTCAGCGAATTTAGCTCCTTTATCATCTTTAAAATCTTCACTTTCTAAGTGTGATTTTATATCGCTCAATAGCTTTTGCAAGTCTTCAGCGTGTTTTTTTAGTTCGCTAAAATCTTTAGCAATCACCTCTTTTTTATCGCCAAAAGCATCAGTAGGAGCCGCCTTTGATTTGTTGCCAAAATCGTGATAAGAAGTATGCAAGAAAGGCTTGTTGCCCCAATTAGATTTCAACTTATCATTTACGTACTTTTCAGCATCTCTAATGTAGTCTTCACCTGACTCTATAATACCTCTATTATAGTTTCTTGACGCTTCTAACGCATCGTTATAAAAGCCAATGATTTCATTAGCTTGGTCTTTACCACCTACTTCGTCAGCACCGTTTGCTTTCGAACCATTTGAATTACAGCCTGTAAGGAATGCCCCTACTACTGCCAAAGCGAAAATAATCTTTTTCATTTGTCTTTTTTTATTATTTATTAATGCCACAAAGATATGAAATAAAACAATAACTTTTCGAAGTTTAACAATAGTTTAACATTAGAGTTTTAGTCGTTAGACATTAGTCGCTAGTGGTTAGTCGCTAGTGGTTAGTCGTTAGTCGCTAGAAGGGGGTAGCGTTCGGTTATCGTTCGCTCATTGTTCGCTCATTGTTCGGTCATCGTTCGGTCATCGTTCGGTCATCGTTCGGTGTTTTAACATCCCCCCTTCACATACTCCGCTGCGCCAGCTCGCGGACTTCCTTCGAAGGGGGAGATGTGACGGTCTGTATACACGAAAAACTTTTCAGACAGTCTCAATATAGAGATTATGGGGTATTAACGATTAATTTTTAGCATTAAAAAAATATACTTTTTCTCTGGTAATAATCTTCAATAGTATAAGGAGGTCTTTTGCGTTGGAATTTGCTAAAATGCCGGTAGAAGTAAAAATGGGCTCGCAATACTGCCCACGTGAGGCGAGGTTTGCCGGTGAACAGGTAGTAAGCGCCCGCTGCTCCATCGATGAGCATACGCACAAAAAGTCTGCGGTATAGGCAGTGCGCTGGGAGGTTTTTGAGCAACATTAGCAGACTGTTTCGGAAGTTTAGGTACGTTTTCTGTGGATTAGTAGCTGAAAGGGTCGCCCCCCCGACGTGATAGACCACGCTTTGAGGGCAGCAAACTACTTTATGTCCCCGATGATGGGCACGCCAACAGAGGTCGATTTCCTCTTGATGGGCAAAAAAGTCGGCATCGAAGCCCCCTAAAGCGTGAAAAACAGTCGAACGGACGAACAAACAGGCTCCTGATGCCCAGAATATCGGGCAAGGTGAAGGCTCATCGTACTGCCCTCTGTCCTCCTCTACCTGCTGTAAGCGTCGCCCTCGACAGTACGGAAATCCGTATTTATCGATATAGCCGCCTGCTGCCCCTGCATACTCGAAATGAGTAGGGCGTTTGTAGTCTAATATTTTGGGCTGTACCATTGCTATCTGGGGGTCTTCGAAGCATTTAAGCACCGGAGACAACCACCCCTCAGTGACAGCTACATCGGAATTTAGCAAGCAATAGACATCGGCTTGCACCTGCTGTAACGCGCGGTTATAGCCTGCCGCATAGCCCTCATTAGTAGGGTTTTGCAGTATCGAGACCTGTGGATAATGCGTGCGCAGGAAATCTACTGAGCCGTCAGTAGAAGCGTTGTCGGCCACATACACTTGGGCACCCGTCGCGTACGTGAGGACAGTAGGGAGGAAGCGCTTGAGCAACTGCCGCCCGTTCCAATTAAGAATAACGATAGCTATAGTCATAGTTGAAAATCGCCATAATGGGGTAAATCTCTTAAGAAAAGATACTGCCCCAGCTTATAGTCCATTTGGCAATAATAATGTGATATTCCGTTGGTTACCATTAGGTAAGTAGACTTAAGCGCCAAGTTGTATCGGGCTATTTGGTCGAAAGTATCTTGAGTAATCGACACGTT
>NZ_KN390024.1:5535-20918 GCF_000213295.2 Capnocytophaga sp. oral taxon 329 str. F0087 | reverse complement strand
GCGGAAAGTAAGTCCTAAAAGGTAACGGTCATCATAATCGTAATTAAGCTGTCCAAAAGTAGACACTATACTATAATCGCGTTTATAAGAAGAAGGAATACCACTAGCTTTTGAACCTGCATTAAGGGTGCGGATAAGGTCGGTAGGAGAGCCTTCAGTTGCAGCACTCGAAGAAAACTGTTGTTGTTTGAAATACTCACCTCCTAATAGTGCGCTTAGGTTATGCTTTTCAGCAAAAGTATTTTTATAGTTCAAAGTAAGTGTTCCTTGATTATTCATAGTGCGGTCATAAGCTGTACTAGCATAGCGAGAAGATACCAAAGCACCACTATTCAAATAAGATTTATAAAATCTTTCTGATGTATTATGTACTGCAAAGTGGCTAGCACGAGCCATCAAAGAAAGATTTTTAACCAATTTCCAATCAAATTGTATTGAAGCCGTAATGCGGTGTTCTATATTGTCCATTAAGAATTTATCTTTGTAGTAAGCAGGGTTACCAAATCCTGAGTTACTACCAGGGTTATAATTTTTAGACGAACTACCATCAGGATTAGTATTGTAAATACGCGAAGTTGGCGCTTGTCCTGCAAAACGTTGGAAAATAAAATAGTCATCTTCATTGGCATAGCCACTCAAAGCATCTCTAAAAGAACCTACTCTATTAGATTGAGCGTAAAGAATATTAGAAGATACTTTAAAATCATCTGTAATCTTATAAGAGCCATTGAAAGTACCTGAATAACGTTTGAAATTAGAACCTAATACTAAACCAGTATCATCTAGATACCCTAATCCTAAATAGTAAGAGCCTTTATCATTACCTCCTTCAAATGATACACTATAATCTTTAGCATCACTGTATTGGTAGATGAGTTCTCCTACATTATTATTTTGGAAAATAAGTGTTTTATTAGGGTCTAAAGGGTCAGTCATTGTTTGCCATTCAGGATTGTTTAGCAAATAACGATTGGCATTTGTAAGTTCCATTGTGGTGTATGGCGAATCAGTAGTATTATTACCTGTTGCCATAGCGTGCGTGCCAGTAAGGAATTGGTCGAAGTTGTGCACCCCATAGTCTTGTACGTTCTTAATAGCACGTCTGTTCCAATAGATAAAGTCGCGCGCATTTAAATAATCAGGTAGGGAACGCTTCTGATTCATTGTATACTTAGTACGTAAGGTAATATTAGAACGACCTGTTTTACCTTTTTTAGTGGTTACTAAGATTACCCCATTAGCTGCACGAGCTCCATAAATAGCAGTAGAAGCGGCATCTTTTAGCACTTCCATAGACTCTATATCATCAGAGTTTAGGGCGTAAAAAGAACCTGGTACCCCATCAATTAACACCAAAGGCGAACCACTACCGTCAAATCCTGTACCACCACGCAATTGTATTTCAGGGGTAGTACCTGGTTTACCAGTTACTTGTGTTACTCTAAGCCCTGCTATACTACCTTGCAAAGCAGTAGCCGCATTAGAGCGTGGTGCACTTTCTAACACTTTAGTATCTAACTTTGAAACTGAAGTAGCCAAAGTCTTACGAGTCTGTACACCATAACCGGTTACTACCACCTCATCAAGCGTATTAGTCTCTTCTTTTAGCTTGATATCAATTGTTAGATTTTTACCTCCCCCAGTGACTTTTTTCTCCTGAGTGGTATAGCCTACAAAGCTAAACACAAGAATATCACCCTCTTTTACAGTTAGGGTATAATTCCCATCAAAGTCGGTCTGAGTACCGTGAGTGGTACCCTTCACAACCACAGCAGCGCCTGGCAACGGCAACTCGTCTGACGATACCGTCCCTTTCACTATTTTTTCTTGTGCCCAACCTATAGCGGTAAAGAGCATCAAGAAGAACGAACAAAATAAAATCTTTTGTTTCATAATCAAGTATATTTAATTTCCAATTAGTTATGATTTAGTTGTTAGTTTTTAGTCGTTAGAATGTTGTCGCTTGCTAACGACTAATCACTAACGACTATTTATTGCATTTATTAAAAAAGTCTATGCTTTCTAACTCTTTCTTTATCACAGCTTCCTCTTCATCGGTGATGTTTTGGAAAGGTGTGCGGTTGATACCTAAGTCTAAGCCAAGCAGCTTCATTATGCGTTTGCCACATACTATATTACCGCGGTATTTAGCAATTACGTTTATTACATCTTGGGCGTAGTTTTGCAGTTCGGCAGCTTTAGCAATATTGCCTTTGTGATATTCGTCTATAATACCCACTAACACCTTGCCTATATAACTACCTGTACCACTGATACCTCCGCGAGCTCCTCCCATCACTAAGGCGTTAAGGATAGTCTCATCTAAGCCATAAAGCATATCATACTTGCCATTGTTGTAAAGCATACATTGGTTGTACTCATATAGCGGCTCGTAGGTGTATTTGATACCCGCTAAGTTAGGAATACGACCGTCAGCAGCTTTTAAGAAAGGCAACATTGGCAAATACACTCCGTTAAGCACAGGTATATGATAGAAGTAGAAAGGCAAATTAGGTGCCCCACAAGCTATTTCTTCGCAGTATTTCACTAATTCTTCTACCCTACCCGCTTTAGGGAAAGGCGATGCCATAGCTCCGATACCAAAAGCCCCTATCTGTTGGGCGTGTTGTGCCATTTTATAGCTATCTTTTATACAAGTTGCCCCGCAGTGTACTATCACTTTGAAGCCTTTAGGGGCTACTGACACCCATTTCTCTGCTATCTTCATACGTTCTTCAACCGTCATCATATAGCCTTCGCCTGATGAACCGTTGATAAACACTCCTATTAATCCATTTCTTTGCAAAAGTTTTGCATACTCATCTATAGGGTCTAAATTTACCTCACCTTTCTTGTCGAAAGGGGTAAAGGGCGCTACTATCAGCCCATTAATTTTTTCAAATGTCATATTATTTAGTTATTAATTTTTAGTTGTTAGCTTATTGGCAAATCGACAAATTAATTGCCACATATTTCTCTTTTTGGTTTTAAGAATACCAGCATCAGCACGATAGCTATCAAGATGATTACCGATAATTTGCTAAAGTCAGCACCTAAGTTGCCCGCATCGGTAGAGCTACCGAGCATTCGGGTAACGGCATAACCTGCAAATACACCGCCCATATTCATAATGCCATACGCAGTAGCGCGCTGTTGTTGCGGTATGATTTGGCACAAGATAGGCATATTGTTGGTGTCGAACATACCATAACCAATTCCGAAGAGCAAAGTTGCTCCTATCATCGCTACATATGAGTGTCCAAAGCCTATCAATATCAAGGCTGGTATGGTGAGCCCCAACCCTATGGTACTGGTATAAATACGCGCTTTGATATTGGTCTGTACCCAGCGGTCGGACAAGGTACCTCCTATAAGCACTCCTAAGAATGAAGATATAGCGATAGAAATAGTTGCCATAGGTCCTGCGGTAGCCATATCTACTCCCAAATTGGTAGCAAAAAGGGTAGGCAACCAGTTCTTAGTACCCCAACCTGGGAAGCTCGATGCCATAAAGTAGAAGAGCAATATCCAGAAGGAGAAAGTGCCAAATACCAGCGTAAGCGACTGCCATAGTCCGCTCTTTTCTGTCGGAACAGCTGTTTGTACTACGCGTGGTTTGCGCTCTATATCGAAAAGGGTAAAGACTAAGAACACAGCATACACTATACCTGCTATACCAAACCAATGA
Organism: Capnocytophaga sp. oral taxon 329 str. F0087; assembly: GCF_000213295.2. Lineage (NCBI taxonomy): Bacteria > Pseudomonadati > Bacteroidota > Flavobacteriia > Flavobacteriales > Flavobacteriaceae > Capnocytophaga > Capnocytophaga sp. oral taxon 329. Next base: position 17,230 of record NZ_KN390024.1, on the reverse strand, counting down.
AACACGGTGTGCCAAGTGTAGTTTGAGGCTATGGTAGCCCCAAAACCGCCTAAAGCCTGCCCCGCATAGAGCCCCGACATATGGATACCTACTGCCAACGAACGCGATTTTGAGCTGTGATAGTCCGCTATCATCGAAAGGGCTGTAGCTAAGTAAAGCGCTTCACTCACTCCCATTAAGGCGCGTAGCCAATACACTTGGTCAAAGGTAGTAGCATAGCCCATTCCGTAAGTTACGGCCGACCATACAAAGAGGCTGCCTACTATCATCCACTTGCGGTTAAGACGGTCAGCCAAAATACCCGCTACGGGACTCATCAATCCGTAGATAAGGAGGAAGATGCCCATTAAGCGACCAAAATTCTCGCCTACCGCAAGCTCTGTAATATCCATTTTCATCGACTCTTGCATCGTAGAGAGCATTTGTCGGTCTAAATAGTTCAGTAGTGCCACCACCCATAGCAGGGCAACTACTATCCAAGGGTATATTTTACTGTTTTTCATATGAATCATTAGTTTTTAGTCGTTAGTGGTTCGCGGTTAGTTAATTTTCAATCGATAGGTTTTAGGGCTGCGAACACCGGGTTTGAGTTCCCCTTGCACAAGGTAAAACTCAGCTGGGGTGCCTACTAAAGTAGCGCCTGCCCGTGCAAAATCAGCTTGCGTATCGAGTACTGACCACTGCTGCGAGTGTGTATCAAACAGATAGCATTCCTTATTGAATTGGTAATATTCAATAGGTTGTGTCATATAATGCGACATATAGTCGTAATTCTTCTGCTTGCGTTGCTCATCTGTAAGGGTAGTATCTTTACCCAAGTGATAAAGGTCTGTAATAGTATTGATAAACAGACGGTGGTTCACCCCTCCAAAACAAGCTATATAACGATTGTCAATAGCCAAAGCGGTAGCCCCTGTAAGCGAAAAGATTTCTTTATTAGGGCTTTCTTGTACCCCTACTTCCTGCCACTGCTGTTGCTTCAAACTAAAAGCCAATACCTTTTCGCCCATAGTAGGCGCTTTAGTGGCATCACCTCCGAAAAAGCCTCCTAACACATACAAAAGAGTATCGTTTTCTTTTTCGATAGCAGCCAATACAGGCTGTACTCTTGCCTCACCAGGGAAATCAGCTAACAGCTTCCACTGTTTATCTGTAGCCGTATCTATATAAAATACTTTGTTAGAGGCTTTGCCCGAAGCGTTGCCACCTGCTACAAACACCTTGCTGCCTACGCTCGCCCCCGCAAAGTTATCAAGAGGCTCGGGTAAAGCAGGAAAGTCAGTTAGAGTAAGTCCTTTTTCTTTTGAATATTGCACTTTATAGCAGGTAGCTAACGAGTTAGTAGCCGTTTGCCCGCCTATCCACAGATAGCCATCAGGAATGGCTACCGATACGCCATAAGCAGCGGCTTCAGGTAGTTTGCCTATCGTCTGCCATTGATTTTGATTTTTATCAAAGTGAAGTATTGCCTCGTAAAACACTTTTTTGCCCCCTTCAAAACCGAGTTTATCAGGGAAATTGCAACCGCCTGCCACCAATAGGTCTTCGCCTATAAGTGCGGCGTAGGCAGCCGAAACGCCTTTCTGAAGGTCGCCCTCTAAGCCTTGGGTTGTAAGTGTTGTAATATTAATTTTCATAGATTGTTCTTTTTGGGTTTCTGTACAAGATATTAAGGCAAGGAGGAAAATTAATGATAACCTCCCCCTTACCCCCCCCAAGGGGGGAATGCAGTGATGCAAAAGCGACTGAGTAGACTTTGTCGTGAAAGACCGTAGCACCGCAGGCATTAAAAACTTTGACAAAGTTTTGTATATTATATGTTCTTTATCATTATTCATTAACCATTGATCATTTCAATTGTTTTCCAAACTTGGTACAAACCTCTTGGCACGTGGAAACAGCCTTTCCACTTACCGCCTTTCAGGTCGAGAAGTACCTCTCCTTGGCGGTTGAGATACCCCCACCACTCAGGGTATTCAGGGTCTCTAAAGTGCTGCCAAGTATAATTATGCACTTTCTCAAACCATTGTAGGCAGTCTTTATTGCCTGTTAGTTGGTAACCTTTTATAAGCGAAATAAGCGTTTCGATATGCACCCACCACAATTTCTGATCCCATTCTAATTGCTGAGGCGGACAGCCTTTTCTGTCCATAAAGTAGTAGATACCTCCGTACTGCTTATCCCAACCATACTCAAGCATTGTTAGGGTAGTTTGCACTGCTTTTTCTATCAGAGCAGGGCGGTTAAGGCGCTTGCCTAAATCCATTATAAACCACATCGCCTCGATAGCGTGCCCTGGGTTGAGGTGTCTACCTTCAAAAGTATCGGACAAGCTACCATCAGTATTCACATTTTCTACTACTATACCCCCCAGCTCCGGACGCAAAAATACTTCCATCACCTCGTGAATGCAGGCTTCCATAGCCTCTTCTATAAATGAGGGCTCTAAAAGCGGCTCTATTTCAAGGGCTAAGTTGCACAATATCATCGGTAGGGCAAAGTTTTTGAGCGAACGCGTACCAGGGTGGGCTTTGCTCCATTTGCCTTTAGGATTGTCTTGTTTAGAGAGGATTATATCAAAAGTTTTTTTAGCGATATCAGCGTATTCTTTATTGCCTGTAGCGATGCTTAGCTGACCAAATGCCATAGTGGCAAAGGTATAAGAGAAGATGTTATAAGGTTCTACTAAAGGGTTGCCTTGTTGGTCTAACGAAAAGTACCAGTTTAGCTGCCCATCGTGTCCGTATTTTTTTAGGAACTCAGCCCCTTGTATAGCGCAGTCTAACCATTCTTGGCGTTTTTCTACGCGGTTGTATAGCATACTAAAGAGCCATACCTCACGGGCTTGCAGCCATATAAACTTATCTGTATCAAATACGTTACCTTTTCGGTCGAGGCAAGTAAAATAGCCTCCATACTGTTTATCTTGCGATTTTTCTAACCAAAAAGGAACCACCTTTTGTAGAAGCTCATCGCGATATTGTTTTTCTAATTGTTTAAAATCCATTGTTTTATTTATTTTTTACCTCGAAGCTAAGAGCTACCTCATTAACCTCATTATATTTTTAAAATAGCACGGCAAATGTACGTCAATAATTTAAAACTAACAAATATTTTTTAAAGTTTTTTAATTACAAACGGACTAACACCTTACTTTAACAATCAAAAAACACTCACTATCAGTAGTTTAGATAGTAAAATTTTCTTTTATTTTTTCTTATTCTTTCTATTAGCTCTCACTTTTCCGTACAAAACCTATCTTTACTCTATTATAAAAAGTAAAAACGAAAGTTTTAAAAAGACAAAACACTAAAATAAAGAAAATTAGTATTTTAAAATATTTTAGTTTAGTCGTTAGAAAGCGACACTATGCTAACGACTAACGACTAAAAACTAACGACTAATTGGGTAAATCAATCCCCGAAGGGTTTAGTCCTTTACCACCGCCTGCAGTATAGCCTCTACTCTCTCCTGTTTCCCAAGGCGATACCCAGAAAGCGTATAAATCGCCATTAGTAAGGTAGAACCTAAAACGCAAAGGTTTATCTCTGAGTGCCGCAAGGGTAGTATTGCCTTTCCACTGTACGCGAGCTTTGGTGCTGTCAGTTTTCTGTAGTTCTATACAGTCTTTTTTAGTAAAACCACTGATAGGAGTACCGTTTTCGTCCAACACTTCCACTAAAAGTTTCCCTTTAGGAAGAGCCACATTTACAAACAGATATTCGCCGTCAAAACGCACTTTCTCGGTAGTGGCAAACGCTTCTTTCTTATCAGCTTTTAGCGATACAAATCCATCACGGCGCAAGGTAGCTAAGCCGGTGCTCATACCTGCATCCCACCAAATACCATTTTTAGAGCGACCACTGCTGTAAAAATAAAGCGAATCGCCTACAATAATAGGCACCCCATTTACTGACTGCATATTGCCGTAATTCCAAGCCCCTTCAGTAGGATTTACTCCCATAAACGACTGGTGCGTAGGGCGCGAAAAGTGAAACCCATCACGGCTGTAGCCTAATTGTACTTCGTTGCGTTTAGGCATCATCGCTTTTTTGGCAATACCATTTTCAGGCCCTTGCCACTGACTGTAAAAACCTAAAATAATACTCTCGTAGGCAATAGCATCAAAATTGTAAATGCCAGGGTCTACTTCAGGATAATCAGGGTGGCGTTTTTCTTTGTCGTCAGGCGTAAACCAAAAAACATTATACTTATCGTTAATTTGTCGGCTCTTCATATGGGCAAGGCTTACGGCATCTTCAGCGTTAGGGTGCTCTAAATAAGCCCGCGAACGGTTCGACACCGCTGGCACTGAATAGCGCATACTGATAACCCAACGATGAGTAAAAGGATTGTAAAACACTGAAGCTCTATCGGTTATGCTCCCTGAGTGCGCTACACCTTTATCCGTCCAATGAATACCATCAGATGAGTATTTTAGCACAAACTGATATTGCGCTTTATCGCTTTTATACTCATTATTATTCATTACTTTATACTCTACATTGAAGAATTTCCAGCGCTTAGCAGGGTCTTTTTCATTGCGGTCAAGCCATACAGTGGCAGCGTCGCGGTTGTTCACATCCACGTAGTTAGTACCGGGCACTATATCTAACGAGGGTTTCGTCCAATGCTTACCGTCTACCGATTCGGCATAGCAGGTAGCCAAACCGTGTTTAGCTTCATTTGCCTGCGAAGCTCCTGCCAAATACCACATCTTAAACTTCTGGTCAGCTTCGTCATACCACACCCCATCGCTAAACGGAGCGGCATACGGATAGCCTTCTTTTGTGTTTTCCCAAGGCTTATCAGCCTTTAGGACAGGATTTTGTGCATAGAAATGGGGAGTATGATAAACTTTCTGCAAATGATTTTCGCTGAGCAAAAAGTCATCTACAAATAGCTGCCTGCCAGTATTGATAGGTATCACTGCTGGCTTGTGTTGTAGGTAGGGTACCGGCATTTCTTTTCTCTCAGTAGGCTCTTCATAACGGGGTGGCCACTGTGCGGGTAGCGTTATACCGTTATGAAGTACCTGACCGAAAGCGGTATTTGCCAATACCATATTGAAAATTAAATATACTTTCTTCATTTTTAATTTGCTAATCTGCTAATTGGCTAATTTGCTAATTGGTAAATCAATCCCCGAAGGGTTCAGCCCTTTACCTCCGCCAGCGGTATAGCCTCGGCTTTCGCCTGTTTCCCAAGGCGATACCCAGAAAGCGTATAAGTCGCCATTAGTAAGGTAGAACCTAAAGCGCACCGGCTTGCCTTTAAGGGGGGCAAGGGTAGCATTGCCTTTCCATTGTACGCGTGCTTTAGTACTATCAGTTTTTTGTAGCCCTATACAGTCTTTTTTGCTAAAACCACTAATAGGGGTACCGTTTTCATCTAATACTTCCACTAAAAGTTTCCCTTTAGGAAGAGCCGCATTTACAAATAAATAGTCGCCATCAAAACTTACTTTTTCAGTAGTGGCAAAAGCCTCTTTTTTGTCTGCTTTCAGCGATACAAACCCATCGCGACGCAAGGTAGCCAAGCCTGTTGAAGTATGACTATCCCAAAACACATCGCTAAGCCTACGCCCGCTGGCATAGAAGTAAAGCGAATCGCCTACGATGATAGGCACTCCATTCACTGACTGCATATTTCCCCAGTTCCACGCGCCTTTGGTCTCATTTACATTCATAAAAGGTTGGTGGGTAGGGCGTGCAAAGTGAAAACCATCGCGACTATAGCCGAGCGAAATCACATTGCGCTTCTGTATCTTATCTTGCTCACACACCTTGTTTTCAGGCCCTGCCCACGCACTGTAGAAACCGAGTATAATACTCTCGTACGCAATAGCATCAAAGTTATAGATACCGGGTTCTACTTCGGGGTATTTTTCGTGGCGTAGCTCTTTGTCATCAGGAGCAAACCAGTAGTGCACGTGCTTATCGCGGTCGTCTTTGCGTATGCGGTGGGTTACCGATACCAGTTCCTCAGGGTCAGAGTGCTCTACATAAGCACGCGAGCGGCTAGATACAGGGGTACCATAACGCATACTAATCACCCATTTTTTAGTAAACGGATTGTAGAATGCCGATGAGCGGTCGTATATATCACCCGATTGTGCTACCCCTTTGCTCCAATGAATACCATCAGCAGAGTATTTAAGCACTATCTGCCAACGGCGGTCTGAAGGACGGCGTTCTACATTAAAAAGTTTCCAACGCTTAGCAGGGTCTTTCTCATTGCGGTCAAGCCATACAGTAGCGGCATCGCGGTTAGAGGTTTCTACTATGTTAGTATTGCTATACACGCCTGCGGCAGGTTTCACCCAATGCTTACCGTCAGCCGATTCGGCATAACCGGTGTAGAATGTTTGGGGGTCTCCTTTGTGTAGGGTGCCTGCCCCTGTTAGGTACCACATTTTGTACTTGCCATCGCGCTCGTCATACCATATACCATCGCTAAAAGGAGAAGCGTAAACGGCACCTTGGGTAGTTTTCTCCCATTCTTTATCAGGCTCTAACACAGGGTTACCAGCATAGTAAGTAGGGGTATGATATACCTTTTGTAGGTTATTTTCGCTAAGCAAAAAGTCATCTACAAATAGCTGTCTACCGGTGTTGATAGGTATTACTGCTGGTTTTTGCTGCAAGTACGGCACCGGCATTTCTTTCCTCTCGGTAGGCTCTTCATAACGTGGTGGCCATTCTGCTGGCAACACTATACCGTTATGAAGTTCCTGACCAAAAGACTTTATACATAAAGTAATTGAAAGTAAAATGATTATTCTTTTCATTATATTAGTTTGATAATTACCAACCTGGGTTGTTACGAGTGATGTGTGGGTTGCCCTCAACTTCGTCTACCGGTAGGGGTAGCCACTCATTTTTGTTTTCTTGGAACCCGAGATAAGCAGAGTTGCTATACTTTTTAAAATTAGGGTCAGTGCGCTCTAATTCGTGGAAACGTTGTGCTACCTTGCCCCAACGCAATAGGTCGAAAAAGCGATGCCCTTCTTGGGTAAGCTCTAAGATGCGTTCGTGCTCTATCACATCCATATCTACAGTGCTTACCGCTGGCATACCTACGCGGGCACGCACTTGGTTTACAGCGTCTAACGCCGTTAGTGAGCCTTGTGTACCGCCTTTTACCACAGCTTCGGCATACATTAGCAACACATCAGCATAACGGATTTCTGTTTGGTTAAGACCATTGGCTCTACCATTCCACATATAGAAGTTATCACCAGGGTTACGAGTAGCAAGCGTCCAGTCAATACCTTTACGGCAAGCGGCTTTGTACTTCTTTGCTTGTGCTTTGGCTACCCCAAAACCTTTAGCTCCGTAATACTCTCTGAATGTTTTATTATCAAAAATACGGACTTCATCACCTGTACGAGCGTTAATTTCTGATTTGGTATCGTCAAAAATCAAAGTGCCGAACATACGTGGGTCGGTGTGCCCCGAAGCATCTTTAGAATTTACAAAGGTGTTATACACCCAATCGTGTATCACACTGCTATTTGCATTTTTATTGGTAGGTGGCAAATAACCACGTGGGTCGCGCCATACCCCGCTATTAGATAGCCCTGGGTTAAATCCGGTATTGGTTACATCGCCCAAGAATTGCAACTCGAATATAGACTCATCGTTGTTTTCAGTAGCCACCTTAAAGTTGTCGTTATAATCGGCTACTAAGCGATATTTACCACTGAGTATTAGCTCGTTAAACTCGGCTGCGGCTTCGTTATAATAAGTTGTGCTACTATGGCCGTAGTAGTGCTCAATGCCTGAGCGGTACAAATAGGCTTTCCCAAGCAGGGCAATAGCCGAACCTTTGGTCACACGCCCTACTGATTCGCCTGTCCAAAAGCCTTTTTCTGGCAAGAGTTCTTTAGCGCGTTTAAGGTCTGATATAATAAAGTCCCAAGCCTCTTCAGGGGTAGCCTGTGGTTTGTAGTCTTTGGCTGACGAAGGTAACTCTTTCATCAGTGGTATATTGCGAAAGTTCAAAAACAAAAACCAATGCGTATAGGCTCTTAAAAAATACGCCTCACCCAAATAGGCATTCTTTAGTTGTTGGTTGCTAAAATTCACTTTAGGTATCTCCTCTATCATTTGGCAGGCTTGCGAAGCTGCTGTATAGAAAAGCGAATAAGGCTGTACTATGGTATACCAAGAGCTAGAAAGGTTCGCAGAATACTGTCCTGGCACTCCATAGTCCGAAGCATCGCTACTCTCATCGCCTCGGTTAATTTGCAAGCGTCCTGCTGTACCCATCGCTCTTGGGGTAGTGATGTAGGCATAAATACCTATCACCCCCTTGTTAATGTTTTGCGGCGTGTTGTAAAACCCATTTACGTCTTGTTGGTTAGGGTTGCTCGCCAATTCGTCAAAAGTCTTTTCGCAAGCGGTTAGCCCTATAAGTGAGGCTATACATATGGCTTTATATAGTATCTTTTTCATTTCGTTTTCAGTTTAGAATGTTAATTTCAATCCCATATTATACACGCGGGCATTGATAGCAGGCGAAGTACCTAAACCGTCAATTCCTTTGTTGAACAAGGCATTGCTACCCACTTCAGGGTCGTATAGCGAATACTTAGTAAGCGTAAAGAGGTTTTGAGCGCTACCGTAGATGCGTAGCGAGCGCAAGCCTCCTATCTTTTTCAGAATGGTTAGCGGGAATGTATAACCTATTTGTACGTTCTTAAGGCGCAAATAAGAACCGTCTTCTATATAAAAGGTACTTGGCAATGCGTTGCCGCCGCTGTAGTTGTCAGTCTTAGCGATTGGTAGCTTAGTATTCCGATTGGTAGGTGTCCAAGAGTTCAAAGCATCTACAGGAGCGTTAGTGTCGTAATTGAAGTACAAGTCATACTTAGCTGCTGAGAAAATCTCATTACCTGCTACCCCTTGGAAGAAAGCGGTAAAATCCCAATTGCGGTAGTTAAGGTTGAGGTTATAACCAAAAGTGAAATCAGGGGTAGGATTACCTATTACTTGTTTGTCTTCTTCTTTTAGCTGTTTAGCCACTTTGGCAGTACCGTCTTTCCCTTCAAAAAGGAAGTCGCCTTGGTCATTAGTGCCTACTACTTTGTAGCCTAAGAAAGAGCCTATTGGCAAACCTTCTTTAGTGATAGTAGGACGGTCGTTAAACTTACCACTCATCAGCTCTCCGCGAATAGGTTGTACCCCTTCGCCCAATGACAATACCTTGTTTTGCATATAGGTTAGGTTAGTTTGGAAGTTAAGAGTCAAATCGTCCCATTTCTTTCTAAATTCTAACGAAAACTCTAACCCTTTGTTTTCTACAGAAGCGGTGTTGTAGTTAGGCACAGCTCCTTTGTTGATAGTGATAGTTTGTCCTGAAGAAGGAAGCGACTCAAGCGGTGCTAACAGATTGTTATTGCGCTTAATAAAGTATTCAGCAGTAAGGGTAAGCATATTGTTGAGTACTCCTACCTCAATAGCCGCGTTAGATGAAATGGAAGTTTCCCAAGTGAGGTCGTGTTGCGCAAAACGAGTAACATAACCATATTGGCGCGAGTTGCCAAAAGCAGCAGGTACAGGGCCATATGCCAAGTTTAAGAACGTATAAGGGTCAATAAAGTTAGCCCCCAACTCACCATAGCTGGCGCGTAGTTTCAGTTTGCTAAGCAGTTCAGGGTTAAACCAAGACTCTGAATGCAAATTCCAACCTACTGATACTGAAGGGAAGTAACCCACGCGATGCCCTTTAGCAAATTTAGACGACTCATCACGGCGCAAACTAAGCGATAGCAAGTATTTATTACTATAATCGTAATTAAGCCTACCAAAGAAAGAAAGCAGTGCAGCATTTTCCTGATTAGACCCCACTACCCCTTCGCCGTTATACGTTTTTACCGTAGGGGCTCCTAAATCGTGTACGCCTGAGCTAATTGAGTTTTTGCGGTAAAACTCGCGCATCCAGCTCGTACCCAATAGGGCGTCAATATGGTGTTTCTTTTGGAAAGTACGGTTGAGTGTAAGTAGGTTATCAATAGTATAATTGAAGTTTTCAGCTCTTCCTTCTGATAGCGAAGTGCGTGCGGTTTGGTTAAGTTTATTATCAGCAGTACCATCAGCATTAAAGAAGGTATCATAAGCTGGTACGTGCTTATAGGTATTAGTATTTACATAAGTTCCTGCTACGTTTAGCTTGTACTGCAAACCTTTCATCAGTTTAAAAGTACCTGCCAAACTACCTGTAGCACTAGTATTGCGAGTAAAAGCGTCTTGTTTATAGATAGCTGCCAAAGGGTTAGAAATATTGGTATTAGTGATAGAATAACCTTTTGATGCAGCGGTTGATACATAACGCCCGTGTTCGTCTGTTACCGGTATAGTAGGCATCTCAAGAGAGCGCCCCCCCGGAGGCGATACTTTTTTAGTATTAGTGATAGACAGCTTTTCACTCAAAGAAAATCTACCTTTTTTAAAAGTAGCATTAATACGCGCCATATACTTATCGTATTCTGATTTAATGATGATACCCTCTTGTCTTACATAGCCCAAACTAGTATTAAAAGTAGAGTTTTCACTTCCTCCTGATACGCTGGCGTTAAAGCTGCTCATTGGCGCATTGCGGTAGTACAAATCTTGCCAATCAGTACTGCGGTTAGGGTCAGTAGGGTTTACGTTCTGAGGAGCGCGGTCGTAAGCCGGACTGTTGTCTGCCACTTGGTTAGCAAAAGTACGCCATTGCTCTGCGTTCATCATATCGAGCATTTTTGAAGGGGTTTGATAAGAGTACGAAGCATCTACTTGCACTATAGTTTTACCGCTCTTACCGTCTTTAGTAGTAACGAGCACTACCCCATTAGCAGCGCGCGAACCGTAGATAGCGGCTGCCGAACCGTCTTTAAGTATCTCTATCGACTCAATATCCGAAGGGTTAAGCGCATCGAGCCCATCGGCTATTGCCCCATCTATGATGTATAACGGTGCCGTAGCGCCAAACGAACCTGCACCACGTACTACTATGTTCACCTCAGCCCCTGCGATACCGCCACGTTGCAAAATTTCTACCCCTGGGGTACGCCCTTGTAGGGCTGAAGCCACATTGGCAGTAACTTGCTTTTGCACCTCTTTAGCCGATACCGAAGATACTGCTGCCGTCATACTCGACTTTTTCTGAACTCCGTAGCCTACTACCACTACTTCTTCTAACTGTTGGTTTTCGTCTTTCATTTGCACATTAATGGTGTTGCGACCATTTACGGCAATATTTTGCGTTACCATACCGATATACGAAAATTCCAAAGTAGCCCCTTTGGCTACATTATCGAGCGCGTAATTACCATTCATATCGGTACTGACTCCTTTAGTAGTGCCTTTCACCACTACACTTACCCCCATAAGAGGCTCTTTGTTAGCATCGGTTACCTTTCCTTTTATGTTAAGCGACTGCGCCCACGCCGAAAAAGTACACAGACATAGCAACAGTAATGCTGCCCAATGTCTTTTCATCATTGCTTTGTCTCGCATAGTTCCTTTTTTTTAGTTGTTAATTTTCTAATTATTTTTATTGACGGTGCAAAGTAAAAACAAAAAAAAAAAATGCAAGCATTTTATTAAATATTTTTATTTAAATAGCCATTTTTTAGTCAGTATAAAATATAAAATACAGATTATCAGGTAAATATACAAAATAGCTATTTATAAAATATTTCGTACTT